>CAYQJO010000095.1:0-15366 GCA_964417785.1 uncultured Anaerolineaceae bacterium
TTGACGGCGATGTCATTGAGGTCGCGTTGGATGTACTTGAGGGGACGATCAAACGCTATCGCCCTGACCGCCTTGAGATGCTGCGGGAGGCACGAGCGGCATTTCCGCTGATACCACCGGATAATGCTCTGGTAACCAGCCTGACACTGGAACTGGTGCGGTTCCACGAGAAACTCAACCAGCAGTTGGCCTGGGAACAATCGCTGACCGAGTCGCTCCTGTCGTCCATCAGCCACCAACTGTTTGTGGCTGAACTCCTGGATGATACGCTGAAGTTTGTCTATTTATCACCCAACTTTCCCCGCCTGACCGGTTACAGCCAGGAACAGCTTGCCGACTGGGACTTCTGGATGGAGCAGGCGATTTACCCGGAAGATCGGCTGCTGCTGCGGGAACAGTTACAAACGGGCGGCAACACCGAAATTGAATTCCGCCTTATCCGGGCCGATGGCAATGTGATCTGGTTGAGCGAAAGCATCCGCGTTCACGAGGACGGCCATATCTACGGCGTGGTCAACGAGATTACCGAACGCAAGCAGGCCGAGGCGATGCGGTTGGCACTGGAAAAAGAGCAGGAGATTAACGCCATTAAGAGCTACTTCATGGCGACGGTCTCGCATGAATTTCGCACACCGCTGGCGACGATTCTGTCGTCGAGTGAGCTTCAGGAGCGCTACTGGGAGCGCATTTCCGAAGACGATCACAAACAACGGTTGCGCTCAATCCAGGAGCAGATTGTGCGCATGTCGCGTATGCTTGATGACATCGAAGTCATTATGAGTGGTGAAATTCAGGCGCTTGGATTCAACCCTGCGCCGGTGGATGTGCATGACTATCTGGAAGAGCGCTGCGCCCGGACACGAGCGCGGCTGAAATCCGGACAACGCCTGACTCTGACCGACCATCTGCCGGATACCCCACTGAACATTGACATCAACCTGTTGAAGCACATCTTCAACAATCTGCTGAAGAACGCCGTGCAATACTCGCCGGAAGGGACCGAGATCAAAGCTGAGGCGAAACTGTACGATGATACGTTGGTCATCACCGTCAGCGACCAGGGATTCGGGATTGCACCGGACGACCGCCCCCACGTTTTTGAGGCGTTTTACCGGGGAAAGAATGTACAGACAATACCGGGCGCGGGCCTGGGATTGAAGATCGTGCAGGAATGTGTGCAACTGCATCACGGCAAAATCATATTTGAAAGCGCGTTGAATCGTGGCACCACTTTTACCGTCCGCTTACCCATTCATTAAAAAAGGTGATTACTGATGCAGCAAAAATATAGAACGGTAGTGCGGCTGGCCGTCCGGGAAGGTCCCGGTACCGGTCATAAGAGATTGAGTACGCAGTTCGATGTGGGAACCATCGTGACCGTGCGCAGCAGCTCACGCCGGGAGGCCGATGGCTATATCTGGTGGCAGCACGATGCCGGCTGGTCGGCAGAAGGCACCATCGATGGCCGTCAGGTCTTCATGATGGCGATCACAGCAGAACCCGAAACACCACCCCCGGCATCGGGCCAGCAGTTTCGCTCATTAGTGCGGCTGTCGGTGCGCGTCGCACCGTCGTTGTTCGCTTCGCGCCAGCCAGATACTGAGATTCAACCGGGCCAGATCATCACGGTGCGCCCGGATTCGCGCCGGGAATCCGACGACTATATCTGGTGGCAGCACGAGACGGGCTGGTCGGCAGAGGGACGTATCGACGGAACCGTGACCTTCCTGGCTCCGCTGGTCTCGACGGAACCGGGCGATCCGGTGACACCTGCCGACCCTATCGAACCGGTACACGGGGAGACATGCAGTTTCAAAGTTCTGAAACGGCTGTCGATCCGCGCCGAACCCGGCTTAAGTGCGCCGCGCCGGGGTACACTGCTGCCGGGTATGTTGTTGGAGGCAGAGGAGGACTCTCGCTGCGAAGCCGATGGGTTTATCTGGTGGCACCATATGCAGGGCTGGTCGGCGGAAAAAGCCGTTGACGAGTCTGTAGTGTTTCTCGGCCATCCCGACACCAATCCGGTTGAATCCGTGAGCGGAAACATGAACGTGGACGCCCTGCCACGTCTCGGTACGCTGTTCCAGCGTGTGCCGGTGGACCTGGCGCAGACCGTATGGGTACAGTATTTTGGCAACACCCGTTTCGCCTTCAGCAACGGTCAGAACTTCAATTACCCTGTTTTCGCCCAGGGTCTCCATTCGGGGCTGGATTTCGGCAGTCCCAATTATGCCGGTATCCAGGTGTATGCCGGGGTCACAGGCGAATTTGTGCGCAACGACGGTTTTGGAGTGGTGGTGCGTTCGGGCGAATATGTGATTGTTTACCAGCATCTCGTCAACACCGATACATTCACACCGGGCGGTGTGGTGACGCCGGATACACTTATCGGCACCTTTGACCCATCGCTGCGCAGCAACACCCATCTGCACCTGGAAGTGCGCTACGATGGCGAGAACTGGATCGTCAATCCGCTGCTGTTTTTGCCACCCGCGATCACTACGGCGATTACGAGGCGGTTTTCCGATTTTGACCAGCACTTCTACTCGGATGAGAACTGGCAGCAGTGGTTGACCCCGCTCGATCAACCGGTGATCCTGCGCGGTGGCCCCTTGATCGGACCGACAGCGATGTGAGATTATGGGACCATTTCAATTCGGCTATATCCCCTATCCGCTCTGGCGGCGGCATTGGCCCGGACTGTTAAGCCGGGTTGTGCAGGCCGCCTCGCACATGGTCTACCCGGTGGATGAAGACCGCCATCCACCGGATGATCCCGGCAGAATGGCGCATTATCTGGTGCGCTACGGTCTACTGCCGGAACTGGACTGGCACGAAATCAGCACCGGGCTGATGAACAGTCAGGCATGCCTTGAGCCGGTCAATCTGGACCAACCGCCAGCGCTGGCACCGGTCGAGCCGGTACGTGTTCCCGCCCAATGGGAACCGATGCGCGGCGTGATCCTCAACTGGCCGGTGTTGTATCCGCCCCTGTGGCCGCTCTATGCGCAGATGGCCGAAGCCATCGCCACTGTCGCTGAGGTCGTGATCACCGTCCCGGCGGCCATGTGGGCGCATGCTGCCTGGCTCTATTTGAAGTGCTGCACGCTGGACCGGGTACGTTTTTTGCTGCTGCCCACCAACGATATCTGGGTGCGCGATTACGGCCCAATCATCGGCAGAGATGCCAGCGGCCAGACGGTCGCCGTCAAGACGATCTACAACCACCTGGACCATTACCCGCAGGAGTGGGATGATGTGATGGCGCTGCGCTGGGCGCTGCACGCCGGTATCCCGGTGTATCCCACCCATCTGCACACCGAGGGCGGTAATCTTTGGACCGACGGTGCCGGTACGCTCATCATGACCGATCAGTTATTGATCGAAAATCCCGGCCATGACCGGCGCACCATCCAGGCCTATTTGCAGCAGAAATTCATCTTCGACAGGCTGATCCTGGTGCCGCGTATGCCGATTGAGCGGACCGGCCATGTCGATCTGCTGGTCAAACTGGCAGACGCGCAGACAGCCCTGGTGTCCGCGCCGACCGAGCGCACCAGCGCCGAAGCACTCAAAGCCGCCGGTGACATCTTGCGGCGGGAGACCAACGCCGCCGGGGAGCCTTACGAGGTGATCGAACTACCGACTCCGCCGCTGTATTTCAACTGGTTTACCTATCCCATCCGGCGCAGTTACACCAACGCCCTGACGGTCAATGGGCGGGTATTGGTGCCGGTTTATGGCCTGCGCAGTGACGACATCGCGCTGCGCATTTACGAATCGACCATGCCCGACCACGACATCATCCCCATCGACTGCAAAATTGGAGCCAACGGCGGCGGGGCCGTCCACTGCATGACCAAGGAGATACCCGGCTCATGACTCTGACCGACCAGTTTCAAAATCTGGGTGTCCGTGAAGGCGGCGTGCTGCTGGACGGCGATTCGCTGCGCACGGGCAAGGTGCTGGATGCGCACTGTCATCTGGTGGAGACCGCCACCATGTGGACGGTCGTGCATGAGAAATTGAAAGAGAAACCTCTGTTCTTTGTGGAGCGTGCCGACAGATAAACCAGATGGGCCGCACATGTGCAGTCGGATGCACCGAAGCGCGGCACCGGAACGGTTGCACCGGGATGTGCGAGCAGCATATCCGCCCACCGGTGTTCGTAGCGGGTCTCGCTGGCACTGTACCACACCTCGCGCACCGGAGCCGCCGCCCGCAGATAATCGATGTGCCAGTGCGGTTTTGTCACCGGCGCAAGATGATGCTTTAACCGTCCCCGCAATCCACCCGGCCCGAAGGCGCTGCCGACATAGGCATACCAACCGGGGGCAAAATCGAACGCGCCGAGCCTGCCGATCTGGAGACGTGTGGGTTCGTCCAGATGTAGGATGAGGATATACGTGCCTTTGTCGGGTGGGAACATCGTCATTCTTCGTCGCCTCAGTCACAGCTTCTATGCTGGCGGCTGGATGGCGACATCGAAGAATGATGGGATCATCAATGCCACCACCGCCAGTTCCTCGCTGGCGTCACCGATGAGCTTCGCCACCGGTACAAACAGCAGCAGATAATACAGCGGATTGCGAAACATAACTCCTCCTAACCACTCAGGCGACAGTCTATAGCATACATCAATGCGAAGTGCTTGACATTTTTCAAATACCGGCCTATATTGATTTGGGGGCCAATCGTTGGTAGCCCAATCATTGGAGGGCCAATGACCGTAGTTGATGAACGGTTGCAGTCGCGGGTTATCGAACTGCGAATCCTCATGTCTATTCTGTGGAAGTCCAGCGAACACGCTCTGAATCAATGGCTGGTGGCCCACGATGCCGAAGTCACCCGCCTGCAATTCGGCATTCTGCGTGTGCTGGCCCATGAAGGATCGCACACCATCAGCGAATTAAGTCGCAAGTTTGGCCTGGACCCGTCCACGTTTGTCCCATCGGTCGATGCATTGGAGCGCAAGGGGATGATCTCCCGCGAGCGCGATCCCAACGACCGACGCCGGGTACCGCTATCGCTCACCGATGCAGGCCGCGACCTGCTGGCTCAGATTCCGAAAATCGCTGATTTCGATCCAATGGGGCCAGCGCTGGCAGAATTGGGCGACGACTTTTCCGTCCAACTCCTCACCATGTTGTGCCAGTTAGTCCACCAGATTCCGGACGGAGCCGGTTTGATAGCGGACTCCGAATCCCGTATGTATGCACATGGAGCAAAGGAAGATTATCGCATATGCAAGCCACACGACGAATGAACGCGCCGCAATCTACCGGCGCATTGCGGCGGGCTATCGGCTATCTGGGTCGCCATCGCCGCACCACCCTGTACGCCTATGGTGCGCTGGTCGTCGCCACGCTCGCGCAGCTTGTGGTGCCGCAGTTGGTCTCCAACATGATCGATTCGGTCAGTCGAGGGTTGATGGCAAGCCAGGTCCTCAGTATCCCAACTGACACGGGTCAGGCCGCTGCCGCCGAGGCCATGGGCCGCACCATGACGCAGATTCAGAACGATGCCAGCAACGCCGAGTCGCTGCTCATCAACGCGGTACTGCTGATTCTGGCGTTTGCTGTCATTCGCGGTGTGTTCGCCTTTATTCAAGCGTATATGGCGGAGACGACCGGTCAGGGTGTGGCCTACAGTCTGCGTAACGACATTTTTACCCGTATTCAACGGCTGTCATTCAGCTATTACGACCAGCATCAGACCGGCCAGTTGATGGTCCGTGCCACCGACGATGTGGAGCGGGTGCGGGTGTTTATCGCCCAGGGGTTGATCCTGACCTTTCAATCGTTACTGCTCTTATCAGCTACACTGGTAATCCTGCTGGCGACTAACTGGCGGCTCACCCTGGCGATCCTGCCGATCCTGCCAGTGGCGTTTGTGCTGTTCATGTTTTTTGGTCGGCTGGCGCAGCCCTTGTTCCAGGAAGTGCAGAAACGCCTCTCCAAACTGAACACCGTCCTGCAAGAGAACGTCGCCGGTATCCGCGTGGTCAAGGCGTTTGTACGTGAACAGCATGAGCAAAAGCGCTTTAATGAGGCTAACGACCACCTGTATGAACAGTGGCTGCGCGTGGCGCGGGTGTTCTCGCTGCTGTTCCCGACCATCTTTCTCGTTGGCAACATCGGCCAGGTGGTTATCCTCTATTTCGCTGGCGACCAGATCATCCAGGGGACGATCTTACCGGGTGAATACCAGGAGTTCAGCCTCTACCTGATTTATGTGTTTTTCCCGTTGGGGCAGCTTGGGTTCATCATCTCGATGATGGCGCAGGCGTCGGCCTCGTCCGAACGTATCTTCGAGATTCTGGACGCCCAGAGCGAAGTCACCGATAAGCCGGACGCCATCGACCTGCCAGCTATCGAGGGGCGGGTGGACTTTGAGAACGTCACCTTCCGCTATTTCAACTCCGGTGAGCCGGTGCTGCGCGATGTCAAACTCTCAGTAAAACCCGGTCAGACCGTTGCCTTGCTGGGTGCGACCGGCAGCGGCAAAACGACCATCATCAACCTGATCCCGCGCTTCTATGACACGACCGAAGGCGCGATCAAGATCGACGGATACGATGTGCGCGATGTCAAGATCGACAGCCTGCGCTCGCAGATCGGCATTGTCCTCCAGGAGACCAACCTGTTCAGCGGCACCATTCGCGCCAACATCGCTTTCGGTCGCAGCGACGCCACCGATGAAGAAGTGATGGAAGCCGCCAAAGCCGCCGCCGCCCATGATTTCATCATGGAGTTCCCCGATGGCTACGATACTGCCGTCGGTGAACGGGGAGCCACTCTATCCGGCGGACAGAAGCAGCGGATCGCTATCGCTCGTGCGCTGCTGCTCAAGCCCAATGTCCTCATCCTGGACGACTCCACCAGCAGCGTAGACTTCGCTACCGAGCGCAAGATACAGAACGCGCTGGATACGCTGATGCACGGGCGCACCAGCTTTGTCATCGCGCAGCGGATTTCGACGGCCCGCAACGCCGATCTGATTGTCGTGCTGGAAAAAGGAGAGATCGCCGCCAGCGGCAAGCACGCCGACCTGATGGAGACCAGCCCGATTTACGCCGAGATTTTCAGTTCACAGCTTATTGATGACCATGGCGACCCCCAGACCATTATCCGGGAGGTGCAGTAGTGTTCGACAGCCGCAATATTCTGGATCGTGAGACACGCAAAGCCGAGAATGTCGGCAGTACCCTGCGGCGTTTCTCAACGTACTTCCGTCAATACTGGCTCGGTGTCGTGCTGGTCATGGTGTTTATCGTCGTCTCGGCCTGGGCTACCGTTGTCACACCGGACCTGTTGGGTCAGGCATTCGACTGCTACATCACACCCAATCCACAAAATCTCGACGCTTGCTGGTACGATGAGGCCGGACCAACGCTTTCAGCCTCCGAACGGTTTGCTGAGGTCGGTCAACTGGCGTTGATCCTGTTAGGGCTGTATCTGCTGGACTCGGCCATGACCGGTCTGTCGTTTTACACCATGCGCTGGACCGGCCAGAATGTGCTGCGCAATCTGCGTGCGGACCTGATGCGCCATATCCACCGGCTTTCGATGGGTTACTTCGCCAAACACGAGGCCGGTGATGTGATGAGCCGGGTGACGAACGACATGGATACCGTGCAGCAGATGTTCAACTTCGCGCTGCTCAACGTCATTCGTGGTGTCGTGCTGATCGTCTTCATCATCACCGCCATGCTGCGCCAGAACATCCCCTATGCCCTGCTGAGCTTGCTGGTTATCCCGGTGATGGTGCTGACGACGCGCTGGTTCTCGATGCAGGCCCGCAAAGCCTTCCGCAAGGCGCGTCAAGAGATTGGCAACGTCAACGCCGACTTGCAGGAGAGCATCGCCGGCGCACGCGAAGTCCAGGCGTTCAACCGTGAGGCCGAGACCATCGCCCAGTTCGAGCGCTCTAACGAAGCCAACCGCGCCGCCAACATCCGCGCCGCCGTGTTTACCAGCGCCCTCAACCCGGTTCTGGAATCACTGGGCTATGTCTCTCTCGGCATCATCGTGGTGGTAGGTGGTCTATCCGCTCTGCGCAACGAGCCATTGTTCGGCACGGAGGTCATTTCCATCGGTCTGATCTTCGCCTTCATCCGTTATATCCAGCGGTTAAACCAGCCTATCGCCCAGATTGCCATCCTGTGGACCAATGTTCAGAGTGGTATCGCCGGTGGTGAGCGCATTTTCGGCTTGCTGGATGAACACGCCGACATTGAGGACAAACCCGGTGCGAAGGACATGCTGCCCATCCAGGGTGAAGTGGTGTATGACAATGTGTGGGCTGAATATGTCCCTGGCGAACCCGTGCTGAAAGGAATCGATCTGACCGCTCGCAAAGGTCAGACTGTTGCCATCGTCGGGCCGACCGGGGCCGGTAAGACGACACTGGTGAACCTGCTGCCGCGCTTCTATGATGTTTCAGATGGCACGATCCGGATTGATGGTCAGGATGTGCGCGAGGTACACACCGCTTCCCTACGTGACCAGATCGGCATCGTGTTGCAGGATACCTTCTTGTTCTCGGACACGGTGATGGAGAACATCCGCTACGGTCGACTGGACGCCAGCGACGAGCAAGTAATCGAAGCGGCCAAAATGGTCGCCGCTCACGATTTCATCGAGCGTCTATCCGATGGTTACCAGACCGTCCTGGGCGAACGTGGCAGCGGCCTGAGCCAGGGCCAGCGCCAGTTGATCGCCATTGCCCGTGTGGCGCTCATGAACCCGCGTGTGTTGATCCTGGACGAGGCCACATCCAGCGTTGATACCCGCACGGAACGGGTGATCCAGGCGGCGTTCGAGCGTCTGCTGCAAGGCCGGACCAGCTTTGTGATTGCCCATCGTCTCAGCACCATTCATAACGCCGATCAGGTGTTGATGCTGCAAGACGGTGAGATCATTGAACGTGGTACACACAGCGAACTGCTGGCTGAAGAAGGTTCCTACCACAAGATGTATATGAGCCAGTTCAGCGACGACACAACACCGGAGCCGGTGCCGACCGGAGATTAAATTCGCAGCAAATAACCCAACCGCTGCGCCGTGCGCTCGACCAGTTCGTCCGCACGGCGTATGGCGTCTTCCAGCGTCATCGGTCCAGTGGGAATGGGCAGCACGGCGTGCAATCCGGCCTCATGCAGGGCGGTATCGCCGGTGTTGAGACCGCCCACAATCGCCACTGTGGGGACGCCGTATTCAGCAGCGGTTCGGGCCACACCAATCGGTCCCTTACCGTGAACGGTCTGCAAGTCCATCTGACCCTCGCCCGTAACCACCAGATCGGCTGTTTTGAGATGCTGCTCAAAGCCAGTGTAATCCAGAATCAAATCAATGCCCGACTGAATATGGCCGCCGGTGAACGCCATCAGTCCGGCGGAGAGCGCACCGGCAGCGCCGCCGCTGGTCACATTCAGCACATCCACGCCCACCTGATCGCGCACCACCGTGAAGAAATGGTGCAAATTGGCCTCCAAAACCTCTACATCCTCCGGCGAAGCGCCCTTCTGTGGTCCGAAGATCGCCGCCGCGCCCTTATCGCCCAATGTGGGATTATCGACATCGGAGGCGATAATCACGTCGATTTCCCGCCAGCGGGGATCGAGTCCGCCGGTGTCAATGTGGGCAATTTGATCCAGACTTCCGCCGCCGTAAGGAATGTCCGCGCCGTTGGTGTCCAGCAAACGCACACCAAGCGCCTGGACACAGCCCGCGCCACCGTCCACCGTTGCGCTGCCGCCCATGCCGACGATCACCCGCTCAACACCATGATCCAGCGCCGCCTGCATCAGTTGGCCCGTGCCGTAGGTCGTCGCCTTGAGTGGATTCTGCTCCTCCTGGTTGAGCAGTTCCAGGCCAGAAGCCAGCGCCATCTCGATGACGGCGGTCTTGCCATCTTCGACCAGTCCGAACGCGGCCTCCACTGGTCTACCGAGTGGGTCCTGGACCGTCTGTGTGATGCGCTGGCCGCCCTGCGCCAGAAAAGCATCCAACGTGCCGTTGCCACCGTCAGCGATGGGCAGCAGCACCAGTTCGACATCCAGACCAGACCGGTGCAGGCCATGTGCGATGGCTTCAGCGGTAGCGGTGGCGCTCAAGCTGTGTTTGAATGCGCCGGGTGCAATTAGTATCTTCATCAGGCTGCTATCCGTAATTTTCGTATATGGTAAATTTTAACAAGTAGCTTCATCAAAGCCTAGCGCTCTTGATGTATAATGAATTGTGCATCCTGGAACAAAAAT
The DNA here is from genome assembly GCA_964417785.1 of uncultured Anaerolineaceae bacterium. Classification (GTDB taxonomy): domain Bacteria; phylum Chloroflexota; class Anaerolineae; order Aggregatilineales; family Phototrophicaceae; genus DAOTUL01. The sequence continues at coordinate 10,262 of CAYQJO010000095.1, forward strand.
AAATTTAGCTGAGGAGTTTCCCCCATGTCAAATCCCCCGGTTGAAGTCCAGAATTACGGTCAAAGTATCTGGATTGACAATATCCGGCGCAAACTGTTGGATGATGGCACGTTCCAAAAGCTGATTGATGAGATGGGCGTGGTCGGTGTGACCTCTAACCCGGCAATCTTCCAGAAGGCCATCGGTGAGTCTGACGACTACGACGAGACCATCGCCAACTTCCTTGATCTTTCGCCAGAGGAAATTTACGAACGGCTGGCGGTGGAAGACATCCAGCAGGCGACCGACCTGTTCATGCCCATCTACGAGGAGACCAATGGACGTGATGGCTATGTCAGTCTGGAAGTCTCGCCCGTGCTGGCCCATAACACGAAGGGAACTATCGCTGAAGCCCGGCGTCTGTTCGAGGCGGTGGGACGGCCCAACGTGATGATAAAGATTCCGGCCACGCCCGAAGGCATTCCCGCAATCGAAGAGACCATCGCCGCCGGGATCAATGTCAACGTCACCTTGATCTTCGCCATCGAGAATTACATACAGGTGGCGGAAGCGTTCATCCGGGGGTTAGAGCGCCGTCTGGATCAAGGGCAGGATGTGAGCCGGATCGCGTCGGTCGCCAGCTTCTTCCTGAGCCGCATCGACACCCTGATCGACAAGTCCCTGGAAAACAACATCCATGCGTCCAAAATCCAGGGCGATACTACCCGTGTTCAGGCCAACAACCGGCTACTGGGACAGATCGCCGTCGCCAGCGCCAAACTGGCCTACAAGCGCTTCCAGGAGATGTTCTATGGTGAGCGCTTCGCCCGCTTGCGTGAGGCCGGAGCCTGGGTCCAGCGTCCCTTGTGGGCGTCCACCAGTACCAAGAATCCCACTTATCCCGATACCCTGTATGTGGACCGGTTGATCGGTAAGGATACGGTCAACACGCTCCCGCCGAACACCCTGGAAGCGTTCGCCGATCATGGGACCGCCAGCGGTGAGACCATCCTGGAAGACATCGACGAGGCGGAGTCGCTGCTGAACATGTTGACCGAAGTCGGCATCGAATTGGACCAGATCACAAACCGGCTTCAGAGCGACGGCGTAGAAGCTTTCGCCACTGCTTTCGATGAATTGATACGTCAGGTCGCCAGTAAGTGCGATTTTCTTCAAAGTGGTGTGACCGGGCGCAAGAAAATGGCGCTGGGTATTTACGGCGAAGGCGTCCGGCGCACAATGAACACCCTGAGCAAGGAATACTTCAACTCCCGTCTGTGGAACCGCGACGGCAGCCTGTGGAAGGATCACGCTCCGACTATCGCCCGCATCTCCAACCGGCTCGGTTGGCTGGATGTGCTGGATACTGTGGATATCGACCGGCTGAAAGCACTTCAGGCCAGTATCCAGGGCAGTGCCTACCAGCATATCGTGCTGTTAGGTATGGGTGGCAGCAGCCTGTGTCCCGAAGTGCTGGCTCAGACTTTCGGCCCGATTGAGGGCTTCCCGACGCTGCTGGTGCTGGACAGCACCCACCCGGCGCAAATCCGGCGGGTAGAGAGCCAGATCGACATCACGAAGACCTTGTTCATCGTCGCCAGTAAATCCGGTACGACCATCGAAACACTGTCATTCTACAGGTATTTCTACCAGAAGACCGGCGGTAACGGGACGCAGTTTGTCGCCATCACCGATCCCGATACACCGCTGGTCGAACTGGCGCAGACCAACGGCTTCCGCGATACCTTCCTCAACCCGGTGGACATCGGCGGACGCTACAGCGCCCTCAGCTACTTCGGTATGGTCCCGGCGGCGCTGATGGGCATCGACCTGGACCGTTTTTGGGGTGAGGCCCGTAAGATGATCGAAGCCTGTGGCGTGGATGTACCCGACGCCAGCAATCCCGGCCTGTCGCTCGGGACCATTATTGCCGCGCTGGGCGCGGAAGGCCGCGACAAGATCATGGTTTTCGCCAGCCCGTCGATCAACAGCTTTGGCAACTGGGTCGAGCAGTTGATGGCCGAGAGCCTGGGCAAGGAGAACCGGGGATTCTTGCCGGTCGTCGGTACGACGGCTGGCCGCCCACACGACCATGCCACCGACCGGCTGTTCATCTACCTCAAACATGAGGGCGATACCGCCAACGCCATTATTGACCCGGAAATTCGCGCTCTGCGTGAGGCCGGTCATCCGCGTGTGACCCTGCTCCTGGAAGACCGCTACGCCCTGGCGGGTGAGTTCTTCCGTTGGGAATATGCCACCGCTGTTGCCGGTCGGATGCTGCAAACCAACCCGTTTGACGAACCGAACGTCACCGAGAGTAAGAAAAACACCGCCCGCCTGCTCGATTACTACCGCGAACACCGCAAACTGCCAGAGACGACGCCGTTCCTGAAGGGTGACAACACCAGCATCTATATCAGTGAGGCCACGCTGGAACCGCTGAAGGAACTGGGAACTGCGCATCGCTACAACATTCACAGCCGCACGGAATTGATGGCAGCGCAGTTCGCCGCGACGCATGCGGGTGATTACTTCGCTTTCCTGGCGTATCTGCCGTACACGCCGGAAATCGGCGAGGCGATGGAGACGGTACGCCGCCGTTTGCGCCATGTGACCCACCGGGCGGTGACGCTCGGTTTTGGTCCGCGCTATCTACACAGCACCGGCCAGTTTCACAAGGGTGGTCCCAATACTGGCGTCTTCCTCATGCTGACCACCGACATCAACGAGGACCTGGCAATCCCCGGTGAGGATTACACCTTCGGTGTGCTGAATGCCGCTCAGGCTGCCGGTGATATGGAAGCGCTGGAAGCCCATGGTCGGCGCGTGATCCGGCTGCACATCTCCGGCGATGTAGCTGTTGGCATCCGCAAATTGATCGATGCGGTCGATTTCGTTGAAGCTCGGCGTCGTTAGCCGAGTGCAAAATCCACTGCGGCGACAGCGTGGATGTAGGTGGTATCAAATACCGGGATCGGGCTGTCCTCCGGTTTGACCAGCAGCCCAATCTCGGTACAGCCAAGAATGACCCCCTGCGCACCACGCTGCGCCAGTGACTCGATGATGCGGATATACGCATTGCGCGAGTCCATCAAGAAGCGGCCATGTACCAGTTCCTCATAGATCACGCGGCTGACTTCGGCTCGCTGCGGTGCATCCGGCAGCAGGATTTCCAGGTCGAATTTGTCCATCAGACGTCCCCGGTAAAACATCTCTTCCATCGTGAAGACGGTCCCCAACAGACCAACGGTATGCATGCCCTGCGCCCGGATGGCGTTGGCGGTTGCGTCTGCGATGTGGATCAGCGGCAGTTCGGTGGCTTCCTGGATGGCACCAGCGACTTTGTGCATGGTGTTGGTACACAGCACAACGCAGTCCGCACCCCCTGCTTCAAGACGGCGGGCGGCATCCATGAGAATTTCGGCGGAATCGTCCCAACGTCCCGCCATTTGCAACGTCTCGATCTCGTCAAAGTCAACAGAATACATCAGGCAGTCGGCAGAGTGGAACCCGCCGAGGCGGTCGCGGACTGTTTCGTTGATGATGCGATAGTATTCGGCGGATGACTCCCAACTCATGCCACCGATGAGACCAATTGTTTTCATACTTCCTTCCAACCCCTAAATGACGTTATCGCGCACATGATCGCGCCACGAATACTGCGGATTATACCCCAGCATCTGGCGGGCCTTGTCGATACTCAGCAGGGTTTCAAAATCGCTCACTTCACGTTTGAACGGCACATCGGGGAACACCTCTTGCATCAATTCCTTGTTCGGACGAGTCATGCAGGTATCCGCCGCCGCCAGGATAAACACCTCGGCACCGTTGATGTTGGCTTCCACACCGAGACGGCAGGCTTGCGCTACATCGCGGGCATCGATATAACCCCACAGATTCCATTTGCGGATATAGGGGTCGTCCCAGTAGCTCGGAAACTCCTGGTACTGTTGCGGCTCCTTGATGTTCGAGATGCGGAATCCGACAAACGGCACACCGGTCCAGCGATTGAACTGCCGCGCCATTTCCTCGCTCAGCACTTTGGATAGGGCGTAACTGGATTCCGGGTAGAGATTGACCTCCTCGTCGATGGGCGCGTATTCCGGTTTGACCTTATCAAAGGGCAGGCCCAGTGTCGTCTCACTCGACGCCCACACGACACGCTTCAATCCGAGCGTGGTGGCCGCCTGGAAGACGTTGTAGGTGCTGCGCATATTGATGGTGAAGGTCTGTTCCGGTGTGCGGCGACCGGGTGCCGGAATCGCCGCCATATGAATGACCGCATCCGCACCCACCAGCATCTCGACCGTCTCGCCGTACTCGGTCAAATCGGCCTGGATAAAGCGGGCCGGTGACTGCGATTCCGGCGGCGGAACCACATCCACATTGACTACCTCGTAATCGTGAGCCAACAAGTCGGCGACAATCGCCCGTCCAGCCTTGCCACTACCACCTGTTACAACAATCTTCGTCATGGTTTGTTCCTCCATTGATTGAAAACTATGGTTCCGATTGTAACGTATCTAAAAAGCCTGGCGGTATAATGGTGCGCATGGTCATAACACGACAAGGATATATCGAATGGTGCGTAATTTTGACTACCCCGAAACACGGCGCGATGAGTCGGTTGTTGACAACTATCACGGCACACCCGTTCCTGATCCCTACCGCTGGCTGGAAGACCCGGATGCGGAGGAAACACAAGCCTGGGTCCAGGCGCAAAACACGCTGACCCGCGATTATCTATCCGAGATCAGTGCCTGGGACAGCATCCAGCAGCAGCTCACCCGGCTGTATGACTTTCCCCGCTATGAGGGGACACCGCGCCGGTACGGTGACTGGTACTTCTTCCGCAAGAACGACGGGCTGCAAAATCAATCGGTCTTGTACGTACAGCAGGGGTCAGACGGAGAAGTGCAGGTCTTGCTGGACCCCAACACGTTGAGTGATGACGGCACGGTTGCGCTAATGCAAACCCACTTCAACAAAGACGGCATCCGGATGGTCTACAGTCTATCCAGCGGCGGCAGTGACTGGCAGACCTTGCGCGTGCGTGATGTCGTTACCGGCGAGGATTACCCGGAGACGCTGGATTATGTCAAGTTCGCTGGTGTGGCATGGCA
>CAYQJO010000096.1:0-15298 GCA_964417785.1 uncultured Anaerolineaceae bacterium
CCACTGGCGGCGGGCGCAGAAAGCGCTGGATGGACTGGACCCGGAGATGCCGATCCCTTATGCGGAGGGCGATCTGACGGTCGAGATGCTGAGCAGCCTGCTTAAATACCGGATTGAACGGTAGGAGATAAAAGCATGACGATTTATACGCATTTTTCCGAAAAAGAGCGCCAGGTGCTGCTGGCACGAGCCGAACGCCTGACCAATCTTTCCGATGATGAGATGCAGGAAGATCAGATGGCAGCGCTGAGTGTGACGGTGCGCCAGGAGTATTACGCACTGCCTATCGACACACTGACGGCGGTCCACGAACGAATAGCGATCATCCCTATGCCCTGCGTGCCAGCGCATGTCGCCGGTATCGCCAACATACGCGGCCATATTGTGCCGGTCCTGGACCTGGGAGTGCTGCTGAATGTACCGGGAGAGGCCGAAGCATCGGACGATGCACTGGTCGTCGGTCAGGTAGGAGAGGAGACGGTGGCACTGCGCGTGGACTGGATCGGGGATGTGACCACGTTCTCACTTGCCAGCATCGCGCCCATACCTGCCAATATCGAAAATGATCAGGCGGCCCGCTATCTACAGGGTATTCTCGAAAGCGGTGAAGCCCTGGTCAGTGTAGAAGCCATATTACGTGACTCGGACCTGACTATATCCGAGCTTGTGAATTGAGGGAATGATCCATGCAAACAACAACTTTTTTTCGTTCGATTCGCGGGCAGGTCATGCTCTGGACCTTGTTCCTGGGACTTGCGCCGGTCCTGACTATCAGCTTTTTCGCGTATACCACCGCCACGCAGGCATTGCGCGATTCGATCCAGAACGGCTTACAGGCTGTGGTCGAAGCGCGGGCCGACGAGGTTGAAGCCTGGGTGACCGATACCGGACGCATCGCTGAGAACATCGCCCGCCTGCCGACTATTAAGGGTGCTGAGGGGGTCGGGCTGGGCGTGATCGCCCAATACCGTGATGATTCTGAGAATCGCCGTGATTACACGATGGCTTACAACGAAGCACGCGATACTCTTGAAGCCTTTATCGCAAGCTATGAGCGTGTGAACGGTGCGGTATTGATCGGCACCGACGGCACTGTGCTGGTATCGACATTGGATGGCATACCCGAAGACAGTGACATCCGGGCGCTGGCAACCGTCCCATTTGATGAGGGGTTGCGTGGTACCTTCATATCAGGTGTTCAGGAGAGTCTGCTGGTGGAGGGCCAGTCGATCCTGGTCGCGGTTACGCCAGTCATCAATGATCGTGGGGATACAGTCGGGGTCGTAGTGCTGCGTGCGCTGATTACGCGCCTGAATGAACTGCTGGCGAACACGACGGGGTTAGGTGATACGGGCGAGACCTACCTGGTTTCTGGCAACACGGGCCGTATGATTTCGGACTCGCGCTTTGCTTTAGACGGTGAGGAAATGCCGACGGTCAACACCTATGGTGTCCAGCAGGCGCTGGCTGGCGGTGAAAGTGAGTCTGGTGTTGGCGATTACGAGGATTACCGGGGCGTGCCAATTGTCGGGGTCTGGCGGCACCTGCCGGAGCGAAACTGGGTGCTGCTGGGTGAGATCAACCAGGATGAAGCCTACGAACCGGTCAATAATCTGGCGGCATTGATCGGTGTGATCGTCGTGGTGGCCGCGCTGCTGATCCTGGTGAGCGCCTACTTCGTTGCCACATCCATCGCCAATCCGGTTAAGCGGGTCACGGAAGCTGCGGCACGTATCTCCGGCGGTGATCTGAACGAGCAGGTTGACATCAAAAGCCGCAACGAAGTCGGGGTGCTGGCGAACGCTTTCAACTCCATGACCGATGACCTGCGCCAGATGGTCGAATCCGAGCGTGAGAGCCGCGCCTATCTGGAAAGCACAGTGGTCGATTACATGTCGTTTGTCGAGCAGGTCTCCAAAGGGGATTTGCGGGCGCGTTTGCGGATCAATGGTAGCAACGGCGCACACGATGATGTTGAAGACGATCTGGCCCGTTTAGGCAACAACCTGAACAGCATGGTGCAAAGCCTGGCGGAGATGGCGAGCGGTATCCGTGAAGTTGCCGGGGCGGTGTCATCTGCCGCCACCGAGATTCAGGCTGCCTCTACACAGCAGACCGCTGGTGCCGCCGAACAGGACGCCGCCGTGACGCAAACCATGTCCACCGTTGAGGAACTGCGTTCGACCATCCTTCAGACCGCCGAGCGCTCTCAGCTTGTGGCCGACTCATCGCAGCAGTCACTGGAAGTCTCAAGAACCGGTCAGACTGCCGTGACCGACACCATCGGCGGTATGCAGTTGATTCAGAAGCGGGTAGAAAGCATCGCCGAGACCATCCTGATGCTCTCCGAGCGGACGCAGCAAATCGGTGAGATCATCGACACCGTGAATGCGCTGGCCGATCAATCGAAGCTGCTGGCGCTTAATGCGAGTATCGAAGCAGCACGGGCCGGTGAGGAGGGCAAAGGCTTCGCGGTGGTGGCGATGGAAGTGCGCCAGCTTGCCGAGCAGTCACGCGAGGCGACCGCCCGTGTGCGCGACATCCTGAATGAAATTCAGCAGGCCACCAACACGGCGGTTATGGTCACGGAAGAGGGCAGCAAAGGTGCGGAGAGTGGTATGAATCTGGTGGAGCGGGCCGGCGATACCATCCGCGAGCTTACCAGCGCCATCGAAGAAGCGGCCCAATCCGCCATGCAGATTGCGGCCAGCACCCACCAGCAGACGAACGGCATGGATCAGCTTGCGGCTGCCATGTCCCAGATCAAGCAAGCCAGTTCACAAACGGCGGCCACCATGAAGCAAACAGAGCAGAGTGTGCGTGATCTGATGAACATGTCGCGCCAGTTGGAGAACGCTGCCGCCAGATATGAGATATAGCCATGTCCGATCTTGACGAGCAGATTCTAAAGGAACTGCAAGAGACCTTCCGGGTGGAAGCAGGTGAACACCTGGAAGCGATCAACCAGTCCTTGCTCAAGCTGGAACGCAACCCGCCGCAGGCCGAGCGCGAAAAGCTGGTGCAAAATGCCTTCCGGGCGGCCCACAGCCTGAAAGGGGCGGCACGGGCCGTGAGCCAGGCCGAGGTCGAGCAGCTTGCCCACGCCATGGAGAGTGTCTTGCAGGGCGTGCGCGATTCCGATCTGGCACTGACCGCCGATGCCTGCGATGTGCTGTATGACTCGGTCGATGCCATCACCAGGCTTGTCGGGGGCAATACCGCCGATATAGCCGGTTTGACAGTCCGGCTGCACACGCTGACCAGTACACCGCCAGAAGCAGCCCCGGTCTCAACGGAGCCACCTCCGAAGGAAGTCGAGGCCGAGCCACCGCCGGCCGAGCCACCGCCGGTCGAGACGGCACACATGAGTGAGGACACCATCCGGGTGTCGCTCAGCAAGCTGGATGATCTGATGGCCCAGGTCGGCGAACTGCTGGTCTCGAAGATCAGCGCCGACCAGCGCCAGACTGACGCCACCCGCATCGCCTATCAGGTCGATCAATGGTCGAAATCGTGGCGCGAGGTCAAAGCGTTGATCCCGCGTGTAAACGGCGATGTCGGCCTGCAACTCAACGATGTGCTGGAACGCCATTCCGAGCAGATGCAGGCGTTGGTGCAGTCCTTTGGCACCTTCACCCAGGCGCTCAGCCGGGATACCGTGCGACTGGGTATGGTGACAGCCGACATCCAGGACCGGGTGCGCCATGTGCGTATGGTACCCTTCCAGACGTTAGTTCTGCCATTGGAACGCGCTTTACGCGACGCGGCCCGCGCTGAAAACAAGCAGGTCACCTTCCGCGTTCTGGGGAGCGAAGTCGAACTCGATAAGAAAGTGCTGGAAACGCTCAAAGACCCGCTGATGCACCTGCTTAACAATGCGGTCAGTCACGGCATTGAGCCGCCCACCATCCGTGAACAAAATGGCAAAGCGGTGGAGGGACAGGTGGCGCTGACCGTCACGCAGCGCGGCAGTGAGGTTCACATCACCATCCGTGATGACGGTCGCGGCTTTGACCTGGATGCGCTGCGGCGCAGCAGTCCCGACGAGGCCAGCGGCGATGACGAGATCATCAGTCTGGCGTTTCTTCCCGGTGTATCCACCGCCGATGGGGTGACGACCATCTCCGGGCGCGGCGTGGGCCTGGATGTGGTGCGCCAGCGGATCGAGTCGATCCAGGGACGCATCTCAGTCGATAACCATCCGGGGCAGGGCGTTGGCGTATCGCTGGTGGTGCCGACATCGCTGGCGATGACTCGCGGCCTCATCGTCCGCATTGGCAGCGAGCATTATGTTATGCCGCTGCTCTCCATCGAGAAAATCGTCGCGCCCGATGAATCGATGGTTGTGGGTGGCAAGGATATGCTGCGCGTCGATGGGATACCGCTGCCGATGGTGCCGCTGGCGGCAGTGCTGGAACGTTCTGCGATGGACAACCATCTCAACCCGAATCCGCTGGCGATTGTGATGGCGGTGGCCGATCAACGGCTGGCGCTGCTGGTCGATGATGTGCTGACCGAACAGGAGGTTGCGGTCAAGACGCTGGATTCGCCGCTGAAGCGGGTGCGCAATGTGGCCGGAGCGGCCTTGTTGGGAAACGGCGAACCGATTGTGGTATTGAACCCCGCTGATCTGGTCAAATCTGCCAGCCGGTCACACCGCAGCAGTGTGATGGTCAGCATCGCCCAGGCCGAGAGCAACGGTCACAGCGCCCATATCCTGGTGGTCGACGACTCGATCACGACCCGTACCCTGGAGAAAAATATCCTGGAAGCCGCCGGGTATCAGATCACAACGGCGACGCACGGCCTGGAGGCCTTGCAGCGGCTCCAGGAGAATACCGTTGATCTGGTGGTCTCCGACATTCAGATGCCCCATATGGATGGAATCGTGCTGACGAGTCATCTGCGCGAACACAACGAATACAGCGAACTGCCGATCATTCTGGTAACATCGTTGGAAAGCCGTGAGGATCGTGAAAAAGGGATGCTTGCCGGTGCCGATGCCTACATTGTCAAACGCGGTTTTGATCAGGCGGAGTTGCTGGCAACCATAGAGAGGCTGTTATAACGATGGTGATACGGGTGCTGCTGGTCGATGACAGCGATACAGCACGCAAGTTGATGAAATATATTCTGGGTAGCAGCACCGATATTGAGGTGGTGGGTGAGGCCCACGATGGTGAGCAGGCGATTGACCTGGCGCGAAAATTAAAGCCAGACATTATCGTCATGGACATCAATATGCCCCGTATGGACGGACTGGAAGCGACACGCGCCATCATGACCGACTCACCCACGCCGATCATCGTGGTCAGTGCCAGCGTCGATCTACGGCAGACGGAGGTGGCTTTCCAGGCGCTCCGGTTGGGGGCGCTGACCGTTCTACCCAAGCCGGTTGGGCCGCAAACACCCGAACACCGGGAGCAGGTTGCCAACTTGATCAGCAGTGTGCGGGCTATGTCGGGTGTTCGTGTCATCCGCCACCACTGGAACATCGAGAAGAAACGAGCGGCCCCGCCACCGAACGTTCCGCCCGGTCGTGTGCCGCAGATCGTCGGTGTTGTATCGTCAACAGGTGGCCCGGCAGCGCTGAACGAGATTCTCGGCCATCTGCCGGCGGATTTTCCACTGCCTATCGTGATCGTTCAGCACATTGCACCGGATTTCTTGCCGTCAATGGTCGATTGGCTGAACGGTGTAACCCCGCTACCGATGGGGCTGGCTGAGCCAGGTACATCGCCGCAGCCGGGCCATATCTATGTCGCACCCGGCGATGCGCATTTGTTGATTAACCGTGACGGTGTTTTTGTGCAAGACACAAAGCGACCGGGACGCCACATCCCTTCCGGTGATGTACTGCTGGAATCCATCGCGCAGGCATATGCCGGCCAGGCCATCGGCGTGATCCTGACGGGCATGGGGGGTGATGGTGCCGAGGGGCTGCGCCAGATGCACCTGTCGGGGGCCTACACGATTGCGCAGGATGAGGCGACCAGCGCGGTCTACGGTATGCCGCATGAAGCGGTCCGCCTGGAAGCGGTGTCTAAAGTCCTCCCATTGCCGCAAATTGCGCCGGCGTTGATCCGGCTTGCACGACCTGAGGAGCTACGATAATGACTGTTTCACCAAAGATACTTTTAATTGAGGATAGCAAAACACAGGCCGATCAGATTTCAGCCCAGTTGAACAAGAATGGGCTGCAAGTGGTCGTCGCCTATGATGGCCCTGAAGGGCTGCAAGCGGTGGACACTTACGCGCCGGACGTGATTTTGCTGGATGTCAATCTACCGTCGATGACCGGGTTTCAGGTGTGCCACCGCCTCAAGCGCGACCGAAACACCGCCCATATCCCGATCATCATGCTTACGGCGTCCGATGGCTCTGATGACATACTCCGAGGGTTGCATGCGGGCGCGACAGATTATATTGCGAAAGATGCCTTTGCAACCGATAATCTGATGACCACTTTACAATCACTGGGATTGTGGGATAAATAGCCAATGATTTCAACAACTATTCCGATTCAAGGAACCTTTGACATTGCCAAAGGGCGTAACTCACTGCGAACGCATGTGGCGGCGCAGCAGTGGCCGCCGACGTTTGGCGCACGGGCGGCGGCTTCGCTGACTGCCCTGGGGGAGTTGATTTTGCAGGCAGGTAAGAACAGCCTGGTTATCGTTCGTATCAACATCATCGAAGATGGTAGCAGTGCCGGGGTCCAGTTTGAGTGCAATTTTCCCCGGCCTGCTGGCGATCTGGTCCTCTTTGAAGATGCCCAGAATCGCCTGGGCCGCGCCAGCGATCAACTCTCGATACAGGAGATCGGTAGCAATCTTCAGGTTACGGCTGCGGTACTGGTGAGCTAGGGGTAGCGAATGGCATATTTTCTCACATTCAGGGTGGGGCAGGAGTGGTATGGTATCGGTGTGGGGCAGTTGATCGAGGTGCTGCATCTGGTGGGTCTGACGGAGATGCCGGGGACGCCGCCGGACGTGTTGGGCCTGCTGACCCTGCGCGATACCGTGATGCCGGTTGTTGATCTACGGCTTCGTTTTGGTCTGGATGAGGCCCCGCTGCATCTGGATACGCACATCATCGCCATCCATACTGCGTCCGGGCCGATGGGGCTGGTGGTAGACGATGTGGACGATGTGGACGAAATCGCCGATTCCGTCGAAACACATCCGGTCGAGAGCGATCATGTACGCTGCGCTGTCAAGCAAAAAGGCCACCTGCTGATGCTGCTCGATGTGGACCACCTGCGCCGCGAAACAACAGCGTTACGGGAATAAAAACACCGGGCGGGTTCGCCCGGTGTGCGCGGCTTGCTGGATAGCCACTATGCCATGGGCCGGGCCTGGTACGGCAGGCTCTTGATGGCACGCATATACTGCGCCCGTTCAAAGCTGCTCGGATCCGAGACGTTTTTCTGGCTCAGGCTGCCTTTCATCTGTGTGACCGATTCGTATTCACGCTCTATCATCCACTGGCGTAAACCCTCCTCGACGGTCGTCAGATGATCGATGCCATTCCGCATCAAAGCTGAGGCCATCATGGTGACATCGGCCCCGGCCATAAGCATTTTCAACACATCTTCCGGCTGGTGAACGCCGCTGGTCGCTGCCAGACTGGCTTCCACACGACTGTACAGGATCGCCACCCAGCGCAGCGGTAGACGCATCGCCTGCGGCGTACTCAGCAGCACATTGGGTGTCACTTCCAGTTCATCCAGGTCAATATCCGGCTGGTAGAAGCGATTGAACAGCACCAGCCCGGCGGCCCCGGCGTTGACAAGCTGCTTTGCCATATAGGCCATATTGCTGAAGTAGGGGCTGACTTTGACCGACACCGGAATCTGGACCGTCTGGCAAACCGATTTGACAATATCGACATAAAGCTGCTCGACGCTGGCCCCCGGTTCGTCCATGCTGGTCGGGATGTAGTAAATGTTCAGTTCCAGCGCGTCGGCACCGGCATCGGCCATCTGCTGGGAGAAGCTGGTCCATCCGCCGGGTGAAGACCCGTTCAGGCTGGCGATAATCGGAATATCGACGGCCTCTTTGGCTTTACGGATGTGGTCCAGGTAACTATCTGGCCCGACAGAGAACTCCTCCGGCTCCGGGAAGTAGGACAGCGCTTCGGCGTAACTTTCGGTACCGTAGGTCATGTGGTGGTGCAGCTCTTCCTGCTCGCGTTCAAGCTGCTCTTCAAATAACGAATAGAGGACAACAGCGGAAGCGCCCGCGTCTTCCATCTTGCGTATGGTGCTGATTTCATTTGACAGCGGGGAAGCCGAGGCCACCAGCGGTGACTTCAGTGACATGCCCAGGTAAGTCGTGGTTAAGTCCATTGATTTTCTCCGTTTTTTTTTCACTTACCTGTCGGGGTGCAGCGCTACTGCACCCCGACAGGCGGTGTGTTAGTCGGAACCGTTGCTTTCCGGTGCGAACGACTGTGACGCCAGGAAATCGTACGTTTCCCAACGCTCATCGACGTCGGCCTGTGCCGCCTCAGCCAGGACTTGCGCCCGCTCTTCATCGCTCTTGGTCAGCATCCTGAAGCGGTTTTCCATGTACATGTAATCGGTGACCCGTTTACGCGGCTTGCGCGAGTCGAGTTGCAGCGGATTCTGGTCCTGCGCCTCGCGCAGCGGATTATAGCGGTAGAGCAGCCAATTGCCGGACTCGACCGCCGCTTTCTGATTCTGCATGGCGGTAGTCATGTTGATGCCGTGTGCGATGCAGTGGCTATAGGCGATGATTAGCGACGGACCGGGATAGGCTTCAGCCTCAAGGAAGGCCCGCAGGGTGTGTTCATCACGCGCACCCATCGCCACGCTGGCGACGTAGACATTGCCATAAGTCATCGCCATCATGCCCAGGTCTTTCTTGCCGACCGGTTTGCCCGCTGCCGCGAATTTGGCGACCGCCGCACGCGGGGTGGCTTTGGACGCTTGCCCGCCGGTGTTGGAGTACACTTCAGTATCCAGAACCAGGACGTTCACATCGCGCCCGCTGGCGAGAACATGATCCAGACCACCGTAACCGATGTCATAGGCCCAGCCATCACCACCGATGATCCAGACGCTCTTCTTGACCAGATTATCGGCCACTCCCATCAGTTGTTTGGCGTCGGGGCTGTTCAGTCCTTCGAGTTTCTCCTTGAGAAGGACCACCCGTTCGCGCTGCTCGAAGATACCGGCCTCGCTCGTTTGATCCGCTGCCAGGATGGCGTTGACCAGTTCGCCGCCGACCTCACCGGCCAGCTTTTGCAGCAGTTCACGGGCGAACTCGGCTCGTTTGTCGATGGAGACACGCATACCGAAACCGAATTCGGCGTTGTCCTCAAACAGTGAATTCGACCATGATGGGCCGCGTCCGTCGGCGTTGTGGCTCCAGGGTGTGGTGGGCAGATTGCCGCCATAAATCGAGGAGCAGCCGGTGGCGTTGGCAACCACCATCCGGTCGCCGAAAAGCTGTGTCGCCAACTTGATATAAGGTGTTTCACCGCAGCCGGAGCAGGCACCGGAGAATTCAAACAAGGGCTGCTGAACCTGCTGCTGGCGGATGCTGTTGACCTTGATCTGGTCACGCGGCATCTCCGGGATTTGCAGGAAAAAGTCCCAGTTTTCCGCTTCGGCCTCGCGCAGCGGCGGCTGTGGTTCCATGTTGATCGCTTTGGAGCCGGCAGCGGATTTGTTCTTGGCCGGACACACATCCACACACATGGCGCAGCCGGTGCAGTCTTCAGGTGCGACCTGGATGGTGTATTTCAACCCCTGCCACTCGCGGTCGCGCACATCGACGGCCTTGAAGGTCGTCGGGGCGGTCTCCAGCACGGTCTCGTCATAGGCTTTGATGCGGATGACGGCGTGTGGACACACCATCGCGCATTTGCCACACTGGATGCAGACATCCGGGTCCCAGACCGGTATTTCCAGCGCCAGATTGCGTTTTTCCCATTGGGTGGTGCCGCTGGGGTAGGTGCCGTCCACTGGCAGCGCACTCACAGGCAGCAGATCGCCTTCGCGGGCGGCCATCTTGCCCAGGACGCTACGCACGAACTCGGGTGCTTTTGCCGACATGGGCGCGGCCATGTCCTCGTCATTGGTGACCGTCTGCGGTACCTCGACCTGATGGAGATAGGCCAGTGTTTGATCCACCGCGTCCATGTTCATCTGAACGATGCGGTCGCCCTTGTTGCCATAAGACTTCTTGATGGCGTACTTGATCTGCTCAATAGCCTCGTCTTTGGGCAGCACGCCGGAGATAGCGAAGAAGCAGGTCTGCATGACGGTGTTGATGCGGCGGCCCATACCGGCTTTGGTTGCGACCTGATAGGCGTCAATGACGTACAGGGACACCTCTTTTTCGATGATCTGTTCCTGCACCGCACGCGGGAGATGGCCCCAGACTTCATCGGCACTGTAGGTGGTGTTCATCAGGAACACACCGCCCGGCTTGATCGTCTTGAGCATGTCGTACTGCTCGATGAAAATCCACTGGTGGCAGGCGACAAAGTCCGCCTGGGTCAGTGCGTAAGTAGACCGAATCGGTTTTGGACCAAAGCGCAGATGCGAGACAGTCATCGCGCCCGACTTCTTCGAGTCGTAGACGAAATGGCCCTGGGCGTAGTTGTCGGTGTTCTCACCGATAATCTTGATCGAGTTCTTGTTGGCACCGACTGTACCGTCCGAACCCAGGCCGTAGAACAGGGCGCGGGTGACATCGGGGGATTCGGTGCTGAAGGTCGGATCGTAATCGAGGCTGGTGTGGGTCACGTCGTCAAGAATACCGACCGTGAAGTGATTCTTGGGTTTGTCCTGTGCCAGATTGGCGAAAATGCCCTGTACCATCGCCGGGGTGAATTCCTTCGAGGACAGGCCGTAGCGCCCGCCAACGACCAGCGGCATATCTTTGCCGTAGACTTCGTACATCGTATCGACGACGTTCAGGTAAAGCGGTTCACCCGCAGCACCTGGCTCTTTAGTGCGATCCAGCACGGCAATCGACTTGACCGTCTCCGGGAGTGCTTCACTGAACAGTTGGGCATCGAAGGGGAGGAAGAGACGGACTTTAAGGACGCCGACTTTTTCGCCCTGGCTGGTCAGATACTCGACTGCTTCGTGTGCGGCCTCCGCACCCGAACCCATCAGGACGATCACATGCTCGGCATCCGGCGCACCCACATATTCATACACATGGTACTCGCGTCCGGTCTGCTCGGCGAAGGTGTCCATGGCAGTCTGTACAGCAGCCGGGACACTGGCATAGAAGGGGTTGACCGTCTCGCGAGCCTGGAAGAAGACATCCGGGTTCTGGGCGGTACCGCGAATGAATGGGTTGTCTGGTGTGAGCGCCCGCGCCCGGTGTTCCAGGACTTTATCGTCGTCGATGAGCGCCCGCATGACCGCTTCGTCGATCAGTTCGATCTTGTTGACTTCGTGTGAGGTGCGGAAGCCGTCGAAGAAGTGTACGAAGGGGATGCGGGTGTTGAGTGTGGCGGCCTGGGCGATGAGGGCGAAATCGTGCGCCTCCTGGACCGAGTTGGACGCCAACAGGGCAAACCCGGTGGTACGGGCGGCCATCACATCACTATGATCGCCGAAAATGGACAACGCCTGGGCTGCCAATGAGCGTGCTGCAACATGGATCACGCAGGGGGTCAATTCGCCTGCGATCTTATACATATTGGGCAGCATCAGCATAAGGCCCTGTGAGGCGGTGAAAGTTGTCGTTAACGAACCGGTCTGAAGCGCACCATGAACGGCACCGGCGGCACCGCCCTCGGCCTGCATCTCGACCACCGATGGAACAGTTCCCCATAGATTGGGTTTGCTGGCGGCTGACCAGGTGTCGGCCCATTCACCCATCGGTGATGAGGGTGTGATCGGATAAATCGCCACGACTTCGTTGAGCATGTAGGCAACGCGGGCGACTGCCTCATTGCCGTCAATCGTCGTGTATATGGGATTTTTCATAAACCTTCTCTCCTAGAAACACAGTAATGTCCCCCTATCTACTATAGAGACATAGGAGCAGTTATACATCAGACATTCCTCAGAAATTGTCCGGATGAATGTCACTTTGTTAAAAATTATATTGAGTTAATCGCGGAAGATGTTCTTAAGGGGGAGTTGAAAGCCGGGCAGCACGTCGCCACCGTCGAGGGTATCACCAACGGTGTAGGTCTTGACGCGCATCTCGCCGTCGTCCGCCGACCGCCACGCATCAACGGTCTTAGAGTCGGGGAAGGCATTCCACACCATGAGGGTCCCGGCGTCCAGATACTTTCTGGTTTTGTCGGTCACGGCACGCGGCGATTCGCTGGGAGAGATGACCTCGATGGCGAGATCAGGCGCACTGTCAAACTCCACGCCTTCTAACGTAGCCACACGCTCTTTACGGATAAACGCCACATCGGGCATCAAGAGCGTCTCTTCGTTCAGTTGAAAACCACCATCTGCACCTGCGACGTAGCCCAAATCGTTATCGTCGACGTAGGCACCCAGGTAGCGTGCAAATCGGACCGCTAAGATCGTGTTCTTTCGTCTGGACGGTGGCATCTCGACAATCACTCCATCAATCAGTTCCAGACGGCGCTCAGGCTCGGCCTCAGCCGTCTTCAGAAATTCTTCAACGGTTACAACACTCTCACGAACGCTCATGTTCTTATGCACCTTTTGGACAGCAGCTAATCGCGGAAGATGTTCTTAAGGGGGAGTTGAAAGCCGGGCAGCACGTCGCCACCGTCGAGGGTATCACCAACGGTGTAGGTCTTGACGCGCATCTCGCCGTCGTCCGCCGACCGCCACGCATCAACGGTCTTAGAGTCGGGGAAGGCATTCCACACCATGAGGGTCCCGGCGTCCAGATACTTTCTGGTTTTGTCGGTCACGGCACGCGGCGATTCGCTGGGAGAGATGACCTCGATGGCGAGATCAGGCGCACTGTCAAACTCCACGCCTTCTAACGTAGCCACACGCTCTTTACGGATAAACGCCACATCGGGCATCAAGAGCGTCTCTTCGTTCAGTTGAAAACCACCGTCGGGGCTTGTAACGTAGCCCATGTCCTTGTCCGTCAGGAAGACATGCAAATAACCGATGAAGCGTGCCGCCATAACTGTGTTCTTTCGTCTGGATGGTGGCATCTCGACAATCATCCCATCAATCAGTTCAAGACGGCGCTCAGGCTCGGCCTCAGCCACTTTCAGAAATTCTTCAACGCTTACAACATTCTCGCGGACACCCATATGCTTCTCTTCCTCGTATCCCTGAGAATATTATACCTCATTCTGGCAGCAGCAGGGATTCCGGCATATCGGCCAATGTACCCGACTCCGCCGGGGTGGGGGAGGTGCCTTCGATGAAGCGACAGACCATCACCAGTGAGTCGTCTGTCTCGCGGTTAAACGTCTTATGGATATGGCGAGCGATTGCCAGCGGTGAAGCTGCTTCGGGGATGTCCTCAATGAAGCCGCTGCGGATGCCGTCAGTGACCATCACCAGCGTATCGCCGGGCTGGACCTCGGTGTTAAAAGTGCGCATCGGTGGCATGCGGTAGCCGACGATGCCGCCACGCAGCAGCAGATAATCCCGGTTTGCGCCACCAGCACGCACCACCACCGCGTTGACATTGCCCACGCCCATCCAGATCATGCTGCCGGTTGCCCGTTCCAGATGCGCCACAGTGATGACGGCACCGCGTGTGCCGATCATGGCTTTGTGTGTGCGTTTCATCAAAGCTTCGGCAGGCTCGAATGGGTTGTGCTGGAGTGCATTGACGGCAGTATAGGCGGCAGTAGACGCTTTGGGGCCGTGTCCCAACCCATCAATGACCGACATAAAGTGCTGGTCGGTTGTAGTGGCGATGACGAAGTTGTCACCCGATTCGGTCTGTCCTGGTTGGGGGGCATGGACGACTGCCCAATCGATTGATAGAGTCATGATTTTCTTCTTTTTATCATCGTTATCGTAGTTCCCTGGCCGACCTGTGACACGATCTCAAAGGTATCCATGAGACGCCGCGCACCGGGTAAACCAAGTCCCAGGCTTTTGCCCGTAGAGAAGCCATCCTTGAGCGCTAACTCGATGTCTTCAATGCCTGGCCCGTTATCTTTGGCCGTGATGACGACCTCTGTCTGCTCGTCTGCGATCTGATAATCCAGCTTCAGGTCGCCCACCTCCGCGTATTTCACGATGTTGCGGGCGACCTCAAGAATAGCCGTACTCAGGGCAGTCTGTTCCACCAGCGAGAACCCCAACAACGCAGCCAGCTTGCGACCTTGCTGCGAAGCGACTACCGCGTGCGTATCGTCGCTAATGTGGATGACAACCGGATAATAGAAATCTAATTCACCCACTTGGTTGCCATTATCGTCGTCCCTTCACCGGCAGCGGACCGGATCGAGAACTCATCCATCATTCGCTTAGACCCCGATAGACCCAGACCCAGACCACCAGAAGTGGAATTGCCACCGGCCAGGGCGGAGTCGATGTTCGGGATGCCCGGTCCTTTGTCGTCCGCGATGATCTTGATGTACTTGCGCCCCATGTGATCCGGATTGGTCAATACGGTGATGGTACCTGTACCGGCGTAGTTAACGATGTTGCGCCCCAATTCTGAGATGACGACGGCGATTTTGGTTGCGTCTGCCAGGGAAAACCCCAGGCGTTGGGCGGCCTGCATACCTTCACGCCGTGCCTTCAGAACATCCAGCGCATCTTTGATCTCAAAGTGTACGTTATCCCCCACTTCGGACATGGGTTATCTCTCCGCCAGAACTTCATCAGACGGCGTGTCGTCCTCTTCATCATCGGTCTCCTCGCTCACCCCACCCGACATTGAACGCGAAAGCGTCAGGGCGTCGTCGAGGTCCAGCACTGCGTCAACGTCGGGCAGGGTCATGCCCAGTTCGATCATCGTTTCGATGACCGCATCTTGCAGGCCGGAAATAATGATCCTGGCTCCCATGAGCCGGGTCATCTGCGAGGTACTATAGATGAAGCGACCGAAAAAGCTGTCACAAATATCAACCTGTGAGAAATCCAGGAGAACGATTTGCGATTTGTACTCCCGGATGGCTCTGAGAACATCACGGCGCAGCCGGATGACGTCTTCATCGATGAGGTCCTGTGGTACGGAGACCAACAGGAGGTTCTCCAGTTTTTGTATCCCGCTAAAGGCCATATGATCCCCACTGGTATCAATCGAATAAGCACAAATATATCATAAAGGGAATCTTGACGTTTTTGCATTAAGATAGAGGCATCCGAAGAAAGGGGGTTCTTATGTTC
>CAYQJO010000097.1:0-11101 GCA_964417785.1 uncultured Anaerolineaceae bacterium
GGTCCATGTTGCCCTTGAAGTCCAGGATTGTCTGTGGCTGGCGGCCCTCGGCGATGACCAGATCACGGGCTTCACCGTGCAGATATTCCACGTTGGCCCGCGTGGTGTCGAAGTGCGTGTTGTTGGGGACCACCATCCCCGGTTTGATGCTGTTGGCAAATAAAATATGTTCGGCGGCACGGCCCTGATGGGTGGGGATGACGTGCTTGTAGCCGGTGATGTCCTGCACCGTCGATTCAAAGCGGTAGAACGAGCGCGAACCGGCGTAAGCTTCATCGCTGGCGATCATGGCCGCCCACTGCTGCGCCGACATCGCGCCAGTGCCGCTGTCGGTCAGCAGGTCGATGAGGATGTCAGCGGCATGCAGCAGAAACGGATTGTAACCCGCTTCAGCCAGCGCTTTCTCCCGCTGCTCGTAAGTGGTCGTCTTGATCGGTTCAACCGACCGGATTTTGAAGGGTTCAATAATGGTGTTGAACATAAGCGTGTGTGTCCTCTTTCTTTGTGTGCCATTATAGATGGTTGAGAAGAACAAAACCCGTAACAATTTTCATGTTACAATACGAAAAATGTGATGAGGAATTGAAAAGATGTCAAATCAAGACGATCTTGCCCTCGCGCAGCGGTTGATCGACGCCGGACGGCTCTACGAAGCCCGGCGTGTGTTAGAGGAAAGCCGCCAGCCCGGCGTGCGTAAAATGGCACATGACCTGGAAGCCCAGATCGAAAAAATCACGCCACCGCGCCGCCGTGCGCCCGTGTCCCTCATTCGGGTTTTCATCGGAGCGCTGGTCTTCGGGTTGATCGGTGCCGGTGTCGCTGCGATAGCGCTGGACCTGAAAGCTGGTGGAATAGCCGTTGCCGCCATCATCATGTTCAGTTTTGGCGCACTCCTGATGTTCCGCATACGCGGTGACGAAGACGTCGTCGCCCGCGAGGTCAAAAGCCCTCGCGATTACCGGCTCTGGTTCCGCTGAGTCATCGCTGCGGCAATCTGCGCCGCCACCCGTCCGTTGTTGACCAGCAGCGCCGTGTTGGCCCGTTTGGATTCGTTGCCGGTTAATTCCGCCACCCGCGCCAGGATAAACGGGGTGATGTATTTGCCGCTGACAGCCTGTGCATCGGTTTCCTGTACCGCCTGCTGAATCGCATCCTCGGCAATCCGCGCTTCGAGTTCGTACTCCGCCGGGACCGGCACCGTCACCAGAATCCCATGCTGCGTGTTGATGGCTGCTGCCGCCAGCGCGACCGCCGCCACCTGCTCTGGCGACTCGACACAGGCATCGACTGGCAGGCCGCTGCTGCGACTGTAGAACGCGGGCAGCGTATCGGTGCCATAGCCAAGAATGGGGACACCCTGCGTTTCCAGCACTTCCAGAGTCAGCGGCAAATCCAGGATCGATTTGGCCCCGGAACACACCACCACCACCGGAGTCCGCCCCAGTTCGATCAAATCAGCCGACACATCGAAGGGGTGACCGCGATGGACGCCGCCGATACCGCCGGTGGCAAACACCCGGATTCCCGCCATATGGGCGACGATCATGGTCCCGGCGACGGTGGTAGCCGCGTCCTCTTTCAAACCGACGGCGATGGGTAAATCGCGGCGGCTGCATTTGCGCACGCCTTTGGCCTTGCCCAGGCGTTCAATGTCGTCCGGTGTGATTCCGGCGGTGATTTCGCCCTTCAGGACGGCAATCGTCACCGGAGTCGCACCGGCTTCGCGCACGGCGTCTTCCATCGCCAGCGCCGTTTCCACATTTTGCGGATAGGGCAGACCATGCGTGATAACGGTCGATTCCAACGCCACTACCGGCTGACCAGTATTCAGCGCTGCCCTTACTGTCGGATTAATGAACATCACACGTACTCCCTGCCGTATTCGTCAATATGGAGGCGATACCGGTGGACGGAGCAGTGGACATCCTGCAAGCCGAGTTCCTCCAACAGGTCCTCTGGGCGCAGATTACCCTTTCGTTCCCCCGTCGCCAGATGTGCCAGCAAATCACCGTTATCATCGACTGTGAGATCGTAAATCAACGGGCGGAGATCGGTCACTGATTTGCGCTTGTTCTTGCGCCGCACCCGCACCTTGAGAATCTGTTCCGACGCCAGCAGCTTCGCCACCCGCTCGTGCAGATTGTCCACCGGGTCGTGCAGTGTGATTCGATATTCGGCGCTCTGAACCAGCGGTTGCAGTGCCGGACTGCGTGGCGATACCGCCTCAATCTTATAGACCACCAACCCATCAGGACTGACCGACTCGATGCGCTCTTTCAGCCCATCCAATGTGGCAAGTTCCTCGCGCAAAGTCACGTCGAGAATCTCGCACTCGCTGGTGATTCCCAGCGGCAGCGCTGATGCCAGTTGAATCCGGGCGCGAGTGTTAAAGCCTTCAGTATAGAGCAGCGGCAAGTCCGCCCGGCGCAGCACCCGCTCCCATAACTTGGCGACATCCAGATTGCCGGTGTACTTCAGCGCACCGAACTTGCCAAAGGTGACATACAATCGTTGTTTGATCGGTGTTTCGTGACTCATTCCAACTCTTTTGTGACCCGCTATACTACGGTACAATTCGATTGTACCGACACCAGATGGAATACGCGATGCAGAACACCGTTCGTTTCTACAGACTTTCGCTTCCGATTATCCTCCTGGGACTGCTCATTATCCTTACAGCGGTCGGTCTCGGAGTCTTCGCGGCTGCGGATCAGCTTTCGATTATCGGCAACATGATTATCATGATTATGATGTTCTGCCCCATCGTGATCTGTTCCGGTGTGCTGTATATCGCCCTGGCAGCAGCGATCTTTTACACCAACAAAGGTCATCAGGTATCCCGAAGCGGGTTAAAAGCCGGGCAGGGATTGTCCGCCTCAGCCCGCCAGAAAGTCGAGCAGGTTTCGGATAACGTCAATCGCCAGTCGATCAAGTGGGGCGCTCGGTTCGCCTACCTGGATCAGGTTTTCGACACCCAATCAGAAAACGGAAAACAAAATGAACGAGAGTAACTGGAAGACACGGACCTATGCCACCGGCGCATCGGTCGGATTAGTCCTCGGCATGCTGGCTGCGTATCTATTTGCCCGTGCTGCCGAAGAGGAAGCAGACCGCAACGGTGGCAAACCGGAGAAAATCGGCACCATGCAGTTGATTTCTATCGGGCTGGCGACACTCACGCTCATCCGGCAGATTGCCGAATTGGGTAAATCGGGCAAAAAGAAATAATGTGTGGGCGCTACGTCCTCACCGCCGATGGTCAGACCATCCAGGATCAGTTTAACCTGGAAACCGTGCCGTCGGAGATACAACCGCGCTATAACATCGCTCCAACGCAGCCGGTCGCTGTCATCGCCAACGATGCCCCGCGTGAGTTGACCCATTTCCGCTGGGGCTTGATTCCGTTCTGGTCCAACGACCCGTCTATCGGCAGCCGCATGATTAACGCTCGTTCTGAGACGCTGCATGAGAAGAACTCGTTCAAACATGCGTATAAGCGCCGCCGCTGCCTGATCCCGGCCAATGGCTTTTACGAGTGGGTGAAAGACGGCAAGGCCAAACGGCCCATGTTCGTCCATTTGCACAATCAGGCATTATTTGCCTTCGCCGGATTGTGGGAGCGGTGGCAGAGTCCCGAAGGTGACGAAATTCGCACCTGCACCATCATCACCTCAGAACCCAATGAGAAAATCAAAGCACTCCATCACCGGATGGCCGTCATCCTGCGCGAAGAGGATTACGACACCTGGCTGTCGCCGGATGAACTGCCGCCGGATGTGCTGCAACCGCTGCTGCGTCCGCTTGAATCCGAGTGGTTAGATTATTACGAAGTCTCGACGCTGGTGAACTCACCGGCTAACGACACACCGGAATGCATCGCCCCGGTATCCGAACAACCATCTTTACTCTGAGAAAGGCAATCATGCAATATCGCAAACTTGGTCGATCTGATCTAAATGTCTCCGTGCTTTCCGTCGGCATGTGGGCCGTCGCCGACGAGCGCATCTGGGGATCGCAGGACGAAAAGGACGCCATCGAGGCTGTCCATACCGCGCTGGACCTGGGTGTCAACCTGTTCGACTCCGCTGAAGGGTATGGCAACGGCTACTCCGAGCAGATTCTGGGCAAGGCGCTCAAAGGCCGCCGTGATGGAGCCATCATCGCTACCAAAGTGGGATCAAACAATTTAGCCCACAACGACGTGATCGCAGCCTGCGAGCGCAGCCTGAAGTATCTGGATACCGATTACATTGATCTGTACCAGATTCACTGGCCCGGACGCGATGTCCCCTTTGAAGAGACCACGAGCGCTCTTGTCAAACTGCGCGACCAGGGCAAAATCCGTGTGATCGGTGTGTCCAACTTCGGCAAGCAGGACATCCCCGATA
Organism: uncultured Anaerolineaceae bacterium; assembly: GCA_964417785.1. GTDB lineage: Bacteria > Chloroflexota > Anaerolineae > Aggregatilineales > Phototrophicaceae > DAOTUL01. The sequence continues at coordinate 4,389 of CAYQJO010000097.1, forward strand.
TGCTGGAAATCGAACGTTTCGAGAGCAACCAGGTCCCCTACAATCTGCTCTGGCGAGCGATTGAATACGACATTGTGCCACAGTGTGTCAAAAACGACATCTCCATTCTGACCTACAGCCCCATTCTCCAGGGCTTGCTGGCCGGTAAGTTCGCCACAGCGGCAGATGTCCCGGATGAACGCGCTCGCACCCGTCACTTCTCCACTGAGCGCGAGATGGCCCAACACGGCCAACCCGGTGCCGAAGCTGAGACCTTTGCCGCAATCGACGCCATACGCCAGATCAGCGCTGACCTCGGCCATCCCATGGCGCAGGTTTCACTGGCGTGGTTGATGCACCAGCCCGGTGTGACGTCCGTTATCGCTGGCGCACGCAACGCCGATCAGGTCCGGTCTAACGTCCAGGCCGCTGACCTACAACTGGATCATACCACGTTGGATAAGCTGGATCAGGCGACGGTCGGCCTCAAGGAGCATTTCGGCACCAACCCGGATATGTGGCGCGTTCCTTCACGCTATCGCTGATGCAGACTCGCGCCCTCGCTAACCTGACCGTCACGCGCATGGGAATCGGTCTGGCGGCGCTTGGTCGTCCCGGATACATCAATCTGGATCACGGTGACGACCTGCCAGGCCGGTCGGTGGAAGGCATGGAGCGTCATGCCCATGCTGTGCTGGATGCGGCTTATGCTGCCGGAATTCGCTACTTCGATGCCGCCCGATCTTATGGTCGGGCTGAGGAATTCCTGGGCAACTGGCTGCGCTCACGCCAGATCACCGATGTGACGGTCGGCTCCAAGTGGGGCTATACCTATACGGCTGGCTGGCAGGTCAATCCAGACGGGCCGCATGAGGTGAAAGAGCATTCACTGGCGGTGCTGTGCCGCCAATGGGCGGAGACGCAGCAGCATCTCGGCGGCTATCTCAATCTGTATCAGGTGCATTCCGCCACGCTGGACAGCGGCATTCTCGATAACCATGACGTTTTGGACGAACTGGCCCGTCTGAAAAACGACGGCACGGCCATCGGTCTGACCGTCAGCGGCCCGGCTCAGGCGGACACCTTACAGCAGGCGGTCGAGATCGAACGCGACGGAGTTCGCTTGTTTGATACGGTACAGATCACCTGGAATCTGCTGGAATCCTCGACCGGCGATATTTTACGGCAGGTACACGGCGAAGGCATGGGTGTCATCGTGAAGGAAGCGTTGGCAAACGGACGACTGACGCCGCGCAGCCGGGATTCCGCGCCTTTGCGTGCCATCGCGGAACGGCACAGCACGACGGTTGATGCTGTCGCACTCGCGGCGGTATTGGCGCAGCCCTGGGCCGATGTTGTCCTGAGCGGAGCCGCCACTGTTGACCATGTGCGCTCGAATGTGCAGGCACTCGACGTCATCGAGGATGTAGCCGTCGATATGGCTGAAGCACCAGAAACTTACTGGCAGAAACGCAGCAATCTCGCCTGGAATTAGCGCCCTACTCGCCCAGTTCGCGCAGGCGTGCCTCCCATCGTTCATGCAGATTCTTATACACCGTCTCGCTGATCTCACCGTTGACCAGCCGCATGTCCAGTTGATCCAGCAGACCGCGAATCTCATCTGCCGTCATGGTGTCAGGATCGGGAGCTGATGCTGGTTGCTGCCGCAATGACGGCCATTCCGGACTCTGTGACCGCATCAGCTTGATGGTGTCTTCTGGTGGGTCGATCCGGTCCCGTTTGACACTAAGTTCGGGAATCTCGCGGGGTGGAAGCTGGTCCAGCGCCCATTTGGCCCGACTGCGCACCCATTCACTCTCATCTTCGAGTGAGACACGCCGGAGCATATCGTAAGCGTGGTCGATTTTGCGATTACCAAGAATGTTGGCCGCTGCCCCACGTATGGTGCTGTTGGTGTAAAACAAGCCCTTTTCCAGTGCCGGATAGGCGGCGTCAATCCGCTTGCCCAGCACTTCGGCGGCGACATCGCGCACGGAGTCATCGCGGTCCGCCAGCATATCCACAATGCGTTGGTATGGAATTTCTATGTCGGGTTTGTGGCGGGCGATGGCATCCAGCGCCCGCAGCACCGCAATCCGGACCTCGGCGTTGTCGTCTTCCAGCGCATTCACCAGCGAGTCGAGGGCAATGGGTTTCGCCAGCCGTCCCAGCGCCTCCGCCGCACTGACCTTCACCAACGAACTGACATCTTCCAGGCCGATCATCAAGGCCCGCAGCGCACGGGGATGGTCAAAACCGCCCAGCGCCTCCGCCGCCAGTTGGCGCACCCGATAGGCACGGGCATCGCGAACATCGTGTTTGAGCAACAGTTGTTCCAGAGGTTCTATCGCACGAGGGTCCGCACGCTCACCAAGCTGCCGGATGGCGTCTTCGCGGAGATCAGGCTTGTCCAGCATACCGACAAGACGATCAAAGGACATCTTTACTTCCTAATGATGGTTGACCGATAGGCCGCGTGCTGCCGCCACTTGCAGCGCACGCGACTTACGCACTATACCTTTTCGGTAGATTTGTAGCAACTCGTCCAGGCGCTCGCTGTCCGCACGGTTCAAGTCCCCTTCCCGGTGATGATAGAGCAGATGGCGCAGTTCATAGGCATGATACGGATTCATCTCGTAATCACACAGCAAAAGAATTTCTTCGTCCGACAGCTTCTCGACGGGTACATCGTACTCGTCAATCCACTCGGCGATGACGTCTTCGAGTTCGCGATTGGTCTTCTGTGCAATAGTATGAGCGCGGGCAATAATTTCATCGCTCAGAATCAGTGTGATCCGTTTCATGAGATCTCCTTGCAGGAAACCGATTTGCTGGTGTTAACTCATCTGCGATGAGGCCACCACCGGATTAAGGTATATGCCCATTGTACCCGCAACTCTATGCTCGCTTAACGTAAGATTGCTAATTTTGGAGGTTTTACCTTTCAAACCTTTTTGACGCCGCTGTCACAGCCACCTTCGCCGCTGAGACGCACATGTGGCTGGCTCAGGTCTGCTGTGCCTTTATAGGCGTAGGGGTCATCACCCGCGATCATCACAATATCGCGCATGTCGGCGATTGCCATGCCCTCACCTTCCGCCGGACGGTGCCAGGGCAGCAGCGATTCAGCGCTCATGTAATGGTTTACCAGGACGCGCCGGTAGCCGCTGCTGGCATAATTGGGCAGCGAACGGTGCAGCAGATAGCCATTGAAGAATACAATTGCCCCGGCTTTGACCTCGACCGGGATGGCGTCATCGTCGGTGTAGGGGAACCCGCCGGACTCTTTGGTGCAGTCGAAACGAGCATCATCCTGAACGTGCTGCGGCCACAGAACACCATGCTTGTGTGAACCAGGAATGACCCACAGGCAGCCGTTTTCGGTGGTCGCGTCGTCAATAGCGATCCAGCCGCCGGTTAGCGAGCGGTCACGGGTGGGGATAAAGTCCTCATCCTGGTGCCATGCCTGTCCTGGCTTGCCCGAGGATTTGATGAAGAGCATCGACTGCATACATTTCACATTTGGGCCGATTACGCCCGTCGTGACATCCACGATGGTCGGATGTACCAGGTACTTCATCATCACATCCGAGAGCTTATGCGGAAAGTGGATGCACAGGTAACGGCGCAGCACATCCGCTTCTGGTTCGTCGGATGCTGCCGGGATGACCCCCCGGATGTCGCCCAGTTCGCCCCGGCAAATGCGGCTGGTCTCCGCTTTGAGTTCGTCCAATTCCGCCTGTGTGAGCGCGTTGTGGACCACCAGATAACCGTTCTCATGATAGTAAGCGACGTCTTCCTCAGAAATAAGCGGTCGGGTGTTTAACATATCAGCCTGTTCCTTTTCATATCGTGTGTGTCTCATTCTATCATGGGTTACAATGAATAACGATGAACTCAGTTAGCAAAATGTGCCTGGAACGCCCATCGTGGCCGGACTTTCACCGACCGGAGTGCGCGACCGTTACTAGGGCCGCCAGTCGGGGCTGCGGTAGTTGCCCGGTCCCGACACGGATACGAGGGCGTCCGCTGCCAGATCGAGAACGTAAATCTGGAATACGCCGTTGTGATTGGAAGCAAACGCGATCCGGTTGCCGTCGGGCGACCAGGACGGCTCGAAACTCGCCGATGCCAGATCGGTCAGTCTGCGGGTGTTGCGCCCATCAGGGTCAGCGATGTAGAGGTTGTAGTTGCGTCCCTGCGGTGCTGCCGCATAGACCATGCGCTGGCTGTCCGGCGACCAATCCAGGGTGACGACATCCTTAGCGTCTCGGGTAAAAAGCTGCTGCACAGTACCATCGACCAGCCGAAGTTTATAAATCTCGTGCTGGATGGAGAACACCTCGGACGATGTGATCAGGAGTGTTTCACCATCAGGTGACCAGACCGGGTCGGCGTTGTTATCCGGCGTACCGAAGACCTCACGTCGCGCTCCCGTTGCCAGATCATGCACATAGACTGCAAAAGACTGCCCGTCGATCTTTGCCGCATAAGCCAGTTGGGTGCCGTCGGGCGACCACGAGAGGGTGTTGAAATCGCCCGATTGTGTTGTAATTTCGGTCGATCCGCCGGTGCGCATGTCCAGCAGATAGATACTCCGTTCCGCTTCACCCGGTCGCGTATTGCTGTATGCAATGGTCGAACCGTCGGGCGACCAGGCCGCGTCCAGTGTACTACCCACGAGATCATCACGCAGCATCACGGTGAAATCATGGCGGAAATCGTAGATATACAGCGCGGTACGACCATTTGCGTCTGGATAACTCAGGTAAAGCAGTTGATCGCCCGGCGGAAGCGCCGGTGCCACTGTTATGAACGCTGCCGCCAGCGCACCCATCAGCAGGACCAGCGGCAGCAGCGTGAGTGCGATCAAACCGATCATCCCAGCGTCACCGCTCCGTTGATCTCACCGGCCACCCACCCGGTTTGACCGTTAGCAATCTGAACATACCACCATTCGACATTTTCGTTCTCAACCGGTCCCGCCAGGATCGCCACCCATTCGTTCTGGAAGACACCGCCAATCGGGTCATTGTCGGTACCCGGTTCCAACCGTAAATTGAGATTAATCGCCAGCACCCGTGCCTGCTGTCCCGGTCCGAAACGACTGCCTTCAATGACGCCCTGCGGCACTGCCGGGTCAGGCAGAGTACCCACCACCGGAGCCGGACTGCTGCTGTCATCCACCCAGTTGACCGCCGTCGCTCCCGCCAGGCGGTCGGTGATGTTCTCAACACGACCATCGATGAAAGCCACATAGCGCTGCCCCTCGACCTCGATCAACACCGCACCCCGATCCGGACTCCAGACGACGTTTTCCGGTGTGTTAGTGCCGATGGGACCGGTCAGCGGGTTGCCATTCTGGTCGATGATCTGCATGGGTCCGTTGCGGTCGCCGGGACGGCCCAATGCGACAATCTGTCCGTCTGATCGCTGGACGGCGTGCTGCACCCACCAGCCAGCCTCACCCGCGTTCCAGAGAATACGCTCGTCGCTGCCGTCGGGGTTGACCGTGCCGATAAATATCGGACCGTGTTGGGATCGCCCGCTGACCACAATCCGCTGGCCGTCGTTGGACCACGAACCATAATCGTAAATCAACTCTGTTGGTTGGACCTCCGGGTTCTGGTCCGGCGGGACCACCAGCAGCGCCCCCTTGAAGCCCTCCCATCCGTCAAACCAGCGTGTGACGTTGACGCGCACCAGCAGGGTGCTGCCGTCGGGCGACCATTCCAGGTCGGTACTCTCCGACCAGAAACTGCGATTGGCGGTGAACAAGCAGCCGCGATGTTCCGGATAGGGGCAGTCGATGACCAGCTTACGCATCGCATTCGTGTTCCAGTCGTAGAACCACACCCCATCGTTCAACAGGCGCGGCTGCGGATGATACAGATCGCCATCGACAATAAAAGCGAAATTCTCTCCATTGGGGTTCCAGGCCACGTCAGTGACGAAGTTGTCGTTTTGCTCACGGGTGTCGATATTGACCGGATCGAAGGGCGGCGCACTGGGCCGAAACACCTCCTCTCCGTCTTTTGTGTAGAGCAGGCCGATGTCGCTGATAACTACAAAATCCGAAGGGTCTACCGGGCTGCGCCAGAACTCACCCGTGACCACACCGGGTATGATCTCAGCCTGACCGGGAAGCTGGGCGAAGAGGCCACCGATTCCGGCGATTCCCGCGCCCAGATCGCCGACCGTGAAGTCAAGCGCCCCGGTGGTGGTGTTGGCCTCCGGCTGCGGAATTTGCGCCAGCGATACCGTCGGTGGAATGGGTACGCTGATCGCGACAGTGGGCGGCGGTGTGGGCGTGTTGGTCGGTACAAACTGCGGTTCCGGCTCCTCACCGATAATGATCCCCAGGTCCTCCGGCTCAGCGGTCGCGTCCGGTACCGCCGTGACGAAGGTCGGTGTGGCATCCAGTGTAGGCGGCACCGATGACAGCGTGTTGGTCGGCGTCGGTGAGGGCAGGCGTGTCGGAGTTGCCGTTGTTAGGGTGTTGGTCGGCGTCGGACTCAAGTCACTGAGCGATTCCAGCACGGCGGCGATGGCTGTCTCCGTCCGCCGGATACGGGCTGTGTCAGTCGCGCCCAGGTCTTCGGTTGGTGGAACTGGCGATGATGTGACCGATGCAGTCGCCGTTGGACTGGCCGTCACCGTCCAGGTGGGGGTTAAGGTCGGTGTGGCTGTCGGCGTCAGCGTATCGGTTGGACCGACTGTTGGCAGCGGGGTCA
>CAYQJO010000097.1:11201-14806 GCA_964417785.1 uncultured Anaerolineaceae bacterium
CGTCGGAACGAGCGTGTCAGTGGGTGACGGTGTGGCCGTTGGGCGGGGTGTGTTGGTCGGCAGCGGTGTGTTCGTCAGCGTCGGTGTACGGGTAGGTGTATGTGTGAGTGTCGGTGTCTCGCTGGGATCGGGTGTACGCGAGGGTGTCGCGGTTGCGGTCGCCGTCGGCGTCGGCGTATCGGTGGCCGTGTTCGTAGCCGTGACGGTGTTGGTCGGTGTCTCACTCGGATTGGGCGTGACGGTGTCCGTTGGCATCAGTGTAGGTGGTAGTGTGGCAGTAGGGGCATCGGTCGCCGTCGCCGGGATGGGCGTGCGCGAGGGAACCTGTACGACGACAGTCCCTTCTTCGATGGGTGTGGGGGTATCGGTCGGCGCAACGGTGGGGGTAACACGCGGCACGCCTGTGCTGCTGCAAGCAGACAGGACGACCAGAGTTATCAACACACAGGCAAAGCGCCGCACAGATTCTCTCCCAAAAGACTTACCCTGTTATTATCGCACACCTCCGGGCTTTGCCCTACGTCTTGCCTAAAAGAAGCCGCGCCGTCCGTAACGCTGCTCTTTCCAGGGATCACCATAGTTGTGATAGCCAGCTTTTTCCCAGAATCCCGGCTTATCGACCGGACTGAATTCCAGCGCCCGCAGGAATTTGGCGCTCTTCCAGAAGTAGAGGCGCGGGACCAGGGTACGCACCGGCGCACCGTGATCGAGTTCCAGCGGTTCACCGGCGTATTTATAGGCCAGCATGACGTTTTCCTGCATCATATCCTCGACCGGTACATTAGTGGTATAACCGTAATCGCAGTGGGCGATAACATGCTGCGTGCTGCCCTTCATGCCGACCAGTTCAGCGATGTGGCGGAAGGCGACACCCTCCCACGTCGTATCGAACTTGCTCCAACGGGTGACACAGTGAATGTCGCAGGTGACGGTGATGGTCGGCAGCGCCAGGAATTCGTTCCATGACCACTTCATCTCACTGTCTACCTCACCGAAGACGCGCAAATCCCACGTATCCGGATCAAACTTGGGATTGGGGCCGTAGGTCAACACCGGGAACTTCTGCGTCAGTGACTGCCCTGGTGGGAGCCGTCCCTGCGCTTTCATCTCATTCTCTTCATTGCGACGATTGAGGGGGTTCTTCAGAAAACTCATCTCATTCCTTTCTTCACCGCGAGTCATTATAACCTGTGATTTTCCGCTTTTCATATCTTAATGAAGCTATCTCAATTCTCAATTTATAATTTATCAAAAGGAGTGTCATATGGGCCAATGGACGGCTGCCTTGTGGCAGCGCATCACACAACCGGACCACACCATCACCGATACGGACGCACAGCGCCGCGCCCGTTTGATCTCCGGTTTGGTGTTTGGCTGTGCTATCCTGGCAGTCATCGGCCTGATATTCGGTGCGCCGCTGCTGCCGGTGTCGCTGCTGCTCATTGCGTGCTATGGCTTCAGCCGGACGGTTTATTATGAAGTCGCTGCTACGCTGGCCCTCATGGCGTTCTCGCTACCTTCCCACCTGATTATACTGACTCATACCGGCACTTTTGAAGGCTTCTATGTATTCCTGGTATTGATCTGGCTGGCGCTGCCGATCACGCTCAGCGGTCTGATTTTGCGCTGGCCGGGCATGTTGGCCGTCATGAGCCTCAATGTGATTGTGGCCCTGAGCCAGCGGATTCGCAACCCGGATATTCCGATCTACGAGTTACAGGTTACCGTCGCGTTCTTATTCGCGCTGTCTGTTCTGGTATTTTTATCCTCTCTGGTGCAGCGTCGGTATCTCATCCAGACCCGGATCGATGAACTCAAACAGAAAGAAATCGAACTACAACGCATCAACCATGATCTTGAAGCCGCCAACCGCGAAGTCCGCGATTTTGCCTATATTGTCGCCCATGACTTACGAGCGCCGCTGGTCAACATTGATGGCTTCATGAAAGAAATCCGCTACTGCATTGCCGACATCGCTCCTGTGGTTGGACTGGATCATCTGGGAGACAAGCAGCACCAACTTGCCAGAAACACACTCTATACTGACCTGCCGGAAGCGCTGGATTATGTCGATATTGCCACCAACAAAATGGACCACATGATTAGCTCAATCCTGGCGCTGTCTCGTGCTGGACGGCGTGAGAGCCATCCACAACAACTCAATATACACGACATGGTGGCGTCTATCGCTGACAGTCTGGCGGGCTATTCCGCCTGTATCGAGGTTGGTGATCTACCCGATGTCGTCGCTGACGCGGAAGACATCGAGCAAATCTTTGATAACCTGCTGGATAACGCCGTCAAATACCTTGACCCGGCGCGACCGGGAGCGATCAATGTAACTGGTCAGCGCAACGGCCACGAAATCGTTTATCATGTGCGCGATAACGGACGCGGCATCGCCGAGACCGATTTTGAGAAAGTGTTCCAGCTATTTCGCCGTGCAGCAAACACCGGTTCGATCCCCGGAGACGGCATGGGATTACCCTACGTCAAGACCCTGGTTCAGCGTCAGGGTGGACGGGTCTGGTTTACGTCGCAGGAAGGTGTTGGCACCACATTCAGTTTCACCGTACCGATAAAAGTGGAGACCTCATCATGACCGCCGTAATCTTACTCGTGGAAGACGATCCAGGACATGCCCGCCTGTTTGAAAAGAGCCTGAGACGCGAAGGGGTTGAAAACGAGATTGTGCATGTCAGCAGCGGCAATGCTGCTCTTGATTATCTGCACGGCAATGAACGTCCGTCCGAACTGATTATCATCCTGGACCTGAATATGCCGGGTCTTAACGGCATACAGGTGCTTGAGCGTTTGTCCGAAACGCCTGAACTGAATGCGATTCCGCGCATCATTATGACCACATCCGATGAACCGGACGACATGCGCCAGTGCGACAAATTTGGCTATCATGATTACACGATCAAACCGCCGGACTATGCCAGACTGGCCGCCATGATTGCTGAACTGGAGATGGCATGATCGATATTCCCAACCGGGGACAACTTCACCTGCGCCATGCCGTGTTTGATGTCAACGGCACGCTGGCTTGCGACGGTGTGCTGGTCGAGGGCATCAAACCCTTGATCGACCAACTTCGCACACAGATGCAGGTTCACATGCTTACAGCCGACACGCATGGTCGCCAGCACAGCATTGACGCGCAACTGGGTTTCTCGGCCCGGATTATCACACGGGGAGCCGTCGAAAAGGCCGAGATTGTCCGCGAATTGGGCGCGGATCAGGTGGTTGCTATCGGCAACGGAGCCAATGACGCACCCATGTTCCAGGCGGCGGCGCTGGCAATCGCTGTCCTGGGCGATGAAGGTCTGGCGGTAGAGACATTGCAACAGGCTGATGTCGTGGTCCGCCACATTCATAATGCGCTGGGACTGCTGCTGAATCCCAACCGCCTGCGGGCTACACTCCGCCGCTGAACGTTTTAGCGATGGCCTGATCGAGATCGAAGAACAGACGGTGCTGGATACCCGGCGGCACTTTCAGGTTATAGGTCAATACCTCATCGTTGTAGTCTTTGACCAGTCGCTGCAATCCATCGAGCGCCGCCTGCCATGCCCGCTCACGGTAGTCGATCTGTCTGGTGC
>CAYQJO010000098.1:0-14643 GCA_964417785.1 uncultured Anaerolineaceae bacterium
ACACTTGCTCCTGGTGTTCAGAGGCGACCAGTTCGACGATTTTAATATGGCGTAGTTCGTCCCAGGTATAACCAAACATATGCTCAAAGGCTGGATTGCAATCGTGCAGGTCCCCGTTCTCATGCACAACGATGGCATCGGAGATGGCCTCGTACAGCGCTTTGTAGCGGCCTTCCTCCGCCAGTAGTTCTTCGCGGCGGTAGACCTCGATCTGGCTGCGATGCTGCATAATCAGTATGATGGCGATGGAGATGGCGGTGATATAGAAGATCGGCATTTGATCGACCATAAGATAGGGATGGATAGATGGCAGAATTGCCATTATCACAAGCCCGGTGATCATCAACATAAACGTGACAGAATGCGGCAGAAACAGACTGCTGACCAGCACTGGCAGCAGCAGGTAGTACATCATATACTCCGAGTCGGGTTGGGGGGCGGCGAAGGGTATAATCGCAATGCTGAACAGGAGCGAAAACGAGAAGATCATAGCACCACGTTCATATTGCCCCCAACGGCTGATCAAGAAGGCAAAAGCCCAGGTACCCATCGCCAGTACGACCGAGAAGAATTCGGCGGTTGTGGTTGGCATCCACTGTATTATGGCGGGGAAGAAATAGAACCAGCCAGTGAGTATAATCAAGGCCAGGATAATAGACGCCAGCAGTTGAGATTGACGATAGCGTTCGACTTCCTGGGGGGAGACGGCGGGTTGTGTCAGGCGCTGCCAGGGCAGAATAAGCGTTTGCAGCGACATATGATAGCTCCGGTTGCAAATGACTCCCCTAAGTTTAAACCGGGTTTGTTTTGTATAGCATTGATAGATGTGAATTTTTTCCGAAAGTTGGACAGGAGGGTAATGTGGCAAAAGAAAGAATCGGTTTTATCGGCCTTGGTATTATGGGGCGCGGCATGGCGAACAATCTGCTCAAGGCCGGGTTCGAGGTGTGTGTGTGGAATCGTACCGCAAGCCGGATGGACCCGCTGGCCGAAGCGGGAGCCAGCAAGGGCGCTCATCCTGCCGATGTCGCCAGCAAGAGCGACATTATCATCACCTGCGTGAGTGATACGCCCGACGTGGAAGCTGTAATCCTGGGTGAGAACAGCGTCATTGACGGCGTTAACAAAGGGGCGCTGGTCATCGACATGAGTACGATCAGCCCGCAGGCGACGGTTGAGATGGCGAAGCAACTCAACGCCAAAGGTGTCCATATGCTCGATGCGCCGATCAGCGGCGGCAGCGAGGGTGCGGCCAACGGCACGCTGAGTATCATGATCGGCGGTGAAGCGGATCAGGTGGAACGGGCTATGCCCGCGTTCGAGGCGATGGGCAAGACCATCACCCATGTCGGTGAGCAGGGTGCCGGACAGAAGGTCAAGCTGGTCAATCAGATTCTGGTGGTCGGCAATATGCTGGCGGTGAGCGAGGCGCTGCTGTTTGCTCAGGCTGGCGGGTTGGACCTGCAAAAGACGCTGGATGCAGTCACGCAGGGAGCCGCCGGAAGCTGGATGCTGAGCAATCGCGGACCGCAGGTCATCGAGCGCGACTGGCGGCCCGGCTTCATGATCGACCTTCAGCAAAAGGACCTGCGGTTGGCGCTGCAAGCCGGCGATCAACTGGGTGTGCCGCTGGTGGGAACCAGTTTGGTTTTCAATCTCTACCGCACACTTCAGGCGCAGGGCCTCGGTGAGGAGGGCAATCACGCCCTGGTCAAGGCCCTGGAACATCTGGCGAAGATCGAGATTGGGAGTTAGGTTCGCGTTCCAAATAGCCCGGACGAGAATGATCGTATCCGGGCTATAATTCCCACTGCCGAACGAAGGTCTGATCCTCTGTGATGGTGACGACGGCAAAGCCGGGGGACGCACCGACATCCTGGTGGGTTTCGTCCATGCCAGGGAACGATTGGAACTGCACCCAGGTACTCGGCACACTGCTGTACAAAATGCCATCACGCAGCATGCTTATCCTCTGATGAACATGGCCGAAAAACACCCCACGCAGCCGGTCACGGGCAGGCCGGATCGCTTCATGGAAGGCCAGCCCATTCTGAATACCCATGTAATCATCCAACCAGGGAATATCCGCTGGCAGCGGGTTGTGGTGAACGGCGATCACCAGTGGGCGTGGATCGTCAGCGCTGCACAGGTGGTTGAGCCATTCAAGCTGATCCTCTCCAACATAACCCATCGGTGGTGTGACTGGTCCGTTGCTGTCGGCGCAGATAAACTGTATTCCCGCATGTTCAAAGGTGTAGTAAAGATGGCCCTGTTGCGTACTCTGGACGGTCACATCCGGCATGAGATATTCGTGAAGTGCGCCGGAGTCATCATGGTTGCCAGCGATATAGTAGGTCGGATATTTGATCTCCGAGAGGATTTCATGGCACAAGTCATATATATCCGGGTCGGGATCGTAAGCCACGTCGCCGGTGTGAAGTACAAAGTCTAGCCTGAAGGGCAGGTTGTTGATGGCTTTGACCAGCGCTTTAGCCCCATCCAATGTTGAGGGGGCGTTGGGCCAGGTTTCAGCGGGATAAGTCGGGTCGAAATGGATATGAGTGTCGCTGATATGCACAAATGAGAGCATGACGGCGGTTTCCTTCTTGCGTGACTTTAATGAGACCGCCGTCATTGTACCCTATTCTTCGTCATCTGCCTCCATACGGGAAAGATCGGCCTGGAGGTCTTCCGGCGCGATGGCGATATAGCGCTCCCACAGGTGATCCAGGATGGTATCAGGATCAGCGGCGACGCCCTGCTTATGGAAATATTCACAGATGCGCAGGATGTCGCGCCGCAGAATGAAATGGGCGTTGGTGTTGGTGTGGCTGTTGGTGACCTGGGGGAAGTCGATCAATGTGATTTCGCCATCCAGATACAGGATATTATACGCCGACAGATCGCCATGAATCATGCCGTGCCGCAGCATCAATTCCACATTCCGCAGCACTTCACGGAACAGGTCGCGTGCCTCATCCGGCTCCAGGTCCACCTCGTTGAGTGTCGGCGCGGCCAGATTCTCGTCACCGACATATCCCATAAGAATTGCGTTGTCGCTGGCGGCAATCGGCTTCGGGACTGCTGCGCCGATCTGGTGCAGCGTTTCCAGTGTGGTGTACTCATGCATGAGCCATGACGTATGGGCGATCTGAACGCCATAGCTGGTCTTCTTGTTCATGGCCCGCATAATGCGATGGTCGCTGCGCTTGACCGCCTTGCCATTGTCCTTGAGGACCTCGCGGCCTTCACGGTACATATTGTCGCTGCTCAGGCTGCGAAACTGGCGTGGGCGGTAAACTTTGGCGGCGATCAGGTCCATGCCGGAGGACGGGTGGGCAGCGCAGCGATACACACTGGCTTCTTTGCCACCCTTCACCAATGCCTGAATATCGAGCAGTATACTCTGGTCATAGAATGGACGCAGTGATTGCAGCAGCCAGCCAGCCTCATAGAGCGACGGCTTGTAGGTCGTTTCAAAATCGCCTTCCAGGGTGGTCAAATCGGCCAACTGGTTGACAATTTCACGGCGTGATTTTTTGGGCTGGTGGTTGACACGCGGCTTGCGTTTGCGACGTGCCTGACGGTCAGTTTTCAGTGGATTAAAGAGGTCTTCGTAGTCCTCGTAGTTCACGGTTGCTGTTCCTTAGCGGTATGCAAATAAAACATTGGCGCATCTCCTGGGCAAGATGCGCTGCGGTACTATGCGCCTGTGAACTGCGTGAATATAATGTGGAAAACTAGCGCGAGATCGCAGGCGTGATCACCATACTTTTTCTAATTACGGCCATTCTCCGCCTGCCTTTCTACTCATTTTTTAGGATGTTGGTGAGCTTAACATGGTTTTTGATGCCTGTCAAGCTAGCTAGAAGCCTTATGTGACCCTTTGTGGGCCATACCAATATGAGAAACAATTGATATTCTCTTATGTTAAGGTTATTTAAAGCATGTTAAAATAAGTTTAAGAAATCGAAAAGTGTTGGAGGCAGCATGATGAATATTCAAAATACCTATGAAATACTGAACAAGGCTGCCCAGCTTGTTGAACTGTCGGTCACATTCCAATTGAAGTACGGCGTACACTATATTCTGAAACCGGGCAGCCCGGCAGAAGCATGGTCGCTCTACGATCAAACACTGGAAATCGAGGCAGAAATCGCCGCGCTGCTGGATGAAACACCGCGTGATACGCCTTACAGCCGCCATGGTAAGTGGTGGCTGCGCTACGATGTCATGGACCATGCAACCGCCCGGAGTCTGGTAGCTGAGGCTGGCAACTTGATCGCCTGCACCACGCATGCGGCGGTTGATACCGAGCGCGAAACGGCCTGGTCCGTTATCAGCATCCAGAGTGTGATCGCCGGGATGCTGCACCCCATCAGCCTTCAGGTCGGTGCGGATGCCGGAATGAAACAGACCGTCTGATCAGATGTGACTCAGCAGCAGGTACAGGGCCGCCTCGGCGCTGGCCTGCTTGTTTTGTACCCGATTGCCGGACCAGATACGCCGATCTACTACCAGCAGACCATTGGGGCCAGCCAGGGCGATGTAGGTCAGGCCGACCGGCTTCAGGTCGGTCCCCCCCCCTGGTCCCGCAATACCGGTGACGCTCAGTGCATAATCGGTCCCCAGCGCCATACGCGCACCCACCGCCATTTCCCGCGCCGTCGGTGCGCTGACCGCGCCATAGGCAATCAAGGTCTGCTCGCGCACAGCCAATAATTGGACCTTCAAGGTGTTGGAATAAGCGACGATTCCACCCAGCAGGTAATCCGAACTGCCGGGAATGTCGGTCAATAGATGCGCGATCAGACCGCCGGTACAGGATTCAGCAGTGCAAACGGTGCGTTGATGCTGGCGCAACAGGGTGCCAACCTGTTGCGCAATAGTTGATGTATTCATACAGATATTCCTCGCAAATCCATGCAAATTATACAGGTGAGAATCGCGTATTCCGGTTATAATGTGGGATAAAGCCCAGCAAAATATGGGATAATGAGGGATATTCGGCGATGGGATACTGGGGCTGGCGTCCACTGGTGTTCTGTGCATTTATGAGCGTCTGGATCGTAGGATGCACCGACACACATCAAACCGCGCCCACTGCCCCTGCCACCAACCATGTTCCCCTGACCATCATCGTACACACACCCGCGCAGCCGACCGAATCGCCACCACCAGGTTTGCCGGTAGTGTTTACACCGGCGTCTCAACCCACAACCACAAACGTTATCCAGCTTGAGCTACCCCAACCGACCTGTTATGAAGCACCCGATGGCAGCATTCTGTGTCTGGGCTATGTTGAAAATACGATGGCCTATCCGGTTCGTCATGTAGCACTTCAGGTTAGCCTGTACGACACGGATGGGGTGATGCTGGATACGGCCGCCATTATTGTCGAACAGCGCATCATCCCCGCCAGCAGCACCGCACCTTACCGGGCAGTTTTCCCTGCTGATGGCGATTACACCCTGGCAGAGCGCTTTGGGATGGTGGTCTCGCGCCAGATCGAAGCCGAGCGCAGCACACAGCCGGCTGCCAGCTTTGAAATCGAAACCGACCGCGGGGCCTGGGAGGCCGGACGCTACATCATATCAACTCGCGTCCGGGCGCAGACCAGCGGTGCGGTTCGGGTGGTGGCAACACTCTTTGACGATGCCCGGCGAGTGATGGGCTACCGTATTGTCGAGAGTCATCCACTCGCCATTGGCGAGGCGCTGCCCCTGCAACTGGCGATCCATCCCCAGATGGACGATGTACCCCTCAGTTATACACTGCACATCGAAGCGTTAAAGTAATGTTCCTTCCGGGCTGATAAGTGTTCCCACGCTGTGATCGCCCTTTACAGCCAGTTGTAAACTGTTTTCAGCCCAGAAATCCAGCACCATGATTGGCATATTGTTCTCCTGGCACAGGGTGAAGGCGGTCATATCCATCACCTGGAAGCGGCTTTCGATGACCTGTTCGTAACCCAGACGCTCGAAGCGGGTCGCGGTCGGGTCTTTTTTGGGATCAGCGGAGTAGACACCGTTGACTTTGGTCGCCTTGATAATGATGTCTGCCTTGATCTCCATCGCTCGCAAGGCGGCGGCGGTGTCGGTGGTGAAGTAGGGATCGCCCAGCCCGCCAGTGATAATAACAACGCGCCCCTTTTCCAGGTGGCGGATCGCCCGCAGGCGAATGTAGGGTTCGGCAACAGCGTTCATCTGGACGGCGGTTTGCACTCGGGCGATGACACCGATGCGTTCCAATGCGTCACGCAGGGCCAGACCGTTCATCACGGTGGCAATCATGCCCATATGGTCGGCGGTGGTGCGGTCCATGCCATGCGCCAGGCCGTTTGCGCCGCGCCAGATGTTGCCACCACCGATGACCACACCAATCTGGACGCCTGTATCGTGAACCGACTTGATCTTGTACGCGATGGTCTCGGCTTGTGTCGGATTAATACCATAACCTTCCGGTCCCGCCATCGCCTCGCCGCTCAATTTGAGCAGAATGCGATTGTACATACTCACGGCTCATTCCTCCATAAAATTGACAAAAAAAACGGACTAGCCATTGCTAATCCGTTGTCTTGAAATCAAATGGTGCAGGGTAAGCGACCACTAATTTTCTTCAGCATCGCCTTCGCCCAGTGCAAAACGTGAGAACCGGCTGACCTGAATACTCTCACCGATCTCGGCGACCACCTCAGACAGCAGTTGGCTGATGGTCTTGGAGTCATCCTTAATAAATGGCTGCTCCATCAAGACCACTTCTTCATACCACTTGCTCATGCGCCCTTCGATGATCTTATCGAGAATTTCATCGGGCTTGTTGGCGTTCTTCTCATCTTCTTTCAGGATGCGCTTCTGCATGTCGCGTTCAGCCGCCAGTGCGGCTTCCGGCACATCCTCGCGGTTGACATAGAGCGGACTCAGGTTGGCGATGTGCATGGCGACATCACGCGCAAAGCCCTTGAAGGCGTCGGTTGCGGCGACAAAATCAGTTTCGCAGTTGACTTCCACCAGAACCGCCAACCGCTTGTTGAAGTGCTGATAGGTCTCGATGACACCCTCATTCATGCTGCGACCGGCACCGAGCTTCTTGGCCGCCTTCGCCAGACCTTTCTCGCGCAGGAACTCAGCGGCTTTTTTCATATCGCCGTCATGCTGTTCCAGCGCTTTCTTGCAGTCTAGTGGACCCGCGCCGGTCATCGCACGCAGTTCTTTGACCATCTGGGCCGTGATTTCAGCCATTAACTATCCTCTTCGTCCTCATCATCGTCGAATAAATTGGTGTCGCGGAGCTTCGCCAGGGTGCTTTCACCCAGGAATGCCTCATCATCGTATTCCTCATCCTCGAAGGCTGCCATGTTGAAGTCTTCGCTCGGTTCGTCATCGTCGTACTGGCGCATGGCCTGACCTTCGAGGACCGCCTCCGCAAAAGCGGTGACCAGCAGCTTGATGGAGCGCATGGCATCGTCATTGGCGGGGATAATGTAGTCGATGTTATCCGGATTGCTGTTGGTATCCAGCACCGCCAGGATCGGGATGTTCAGAATATTTGCTTCCTTGACTGCCGTGACTTCGCGTTCAGCATCGACTACGATCATCATTTCCGGCAGGCGCTTCATATCACGAATACCGCCCAGGCGGATTTGAAGCTTTTCGATCTCACGCCCCAGCATCATGGCTTCACGCTTGGTGATCAGTTCAAATTCGCCTTTATCACGGCGGGCTTCCAGTTTCTTGAGGGTGTCGATCCGCTCGCGGATAGTGCGCCAGTTGGTCAGTGTCCCGCCGAGCCAGCGCTGGTTGACGTAGGGCATGACACAGCGACCGGCCTCGCGGGCGATGGTCTCCTGTGCCTGACGCTTGGTGCCGACAAACAACACCGTACCGCCGTCAGCCACCAGATCACGCACCATGTCGTAATAGGTGTTGAGATTCGCCAGCGTTTGCTGGAGATCGATAATGTGAATACCGTTGCGTTGGGTGAAGATAAACGGGGCCATTTTGGGATTCCACTTCTGGGTGCGATGACCAAAATGGACGCCTGTTTCAAGTAGTTGCTTCAGGCTGACCTGAGAAGGCATAATGTTCTCCTGTATGTTGTGTTTATGCGATCACACCGTTCTTCCCCGCGCAAAATCCCGCTTGCGAGACAACACATGCGGCGGGTCCAGGTGTGTGATATTTGATCCGGTAAGGGACCGCGCAGGATTGTATCATAGCCTCACAGGGGGTTCAAGTATCGACCTCGAAGAGTCGTAGCAGCTTGAGGGCAACTTGAAGGTTCATCCGCTGCACCGGATGCGACAGATCAACGTCGCAAATTTCAGCGATCCGCTGTAAACGATAATTGAGGGTGCTACGGTGGATATGGAGCCGTTCGGCGGTGCTGACGCCATTGGCACCGGCGTCCAGATAGGTTTCCAGGGTATGGAACAGGTCGGCCTGCTGCTCCCCCATCAACTCGCGCAGCGCCGGCATATACGGGTTGCCCTCAAGTGCTCTGGGGCCAGCGTGGTAGAGCGTGTGCAGATAGCCCAGGTTGTTGAAATAGACGTCCGGGCCGTATTCGCCCAGCTTGCGGGTGATTTCCAGCACTTCGCGGCATTCGGAATACGCCTGATGCACCGCGTGTGTGCCGTTATGGGTGGCACTGACGGCGATGCGGGCCTGATCTTCACCACTCGTTTGCGCCCGGACAACTGCAATCATCGTTTCCGGGGTGGCATCGGTCTGGACCAGCAGCATAATCTGTCCTGCATACTGCCCGATGATGGCCGGGTGCCGATTCTGTGTGATGGCTTGATTGACTTCACGGTACAGGCGCAGGAGCCGCTGTGAGGTGGCCTGGGGGTATTCAACCAGCAGGACATAGTAAGGCTGGCTGAGGGCCACACCATAGCGAAGAGCCTGATCGGTGAGGACGTTGGCACCGGTCATCTCCCCCTGGACCAACCGCGTGAGCAGGTTACCCTTCAATGAAGCTTCAGCATCCTGGATGGACCGCTGGTGCAGCATCATCAGGGCTGCGATGGTCGCACCGCTCTCGATTGCCAGATGATCCAGATCGCTCAGCGGTCGGTCATCAGCGATGAGCCACACATAGCCGTAAATCTCCCCTTGCATCACCACCGGCGCGAGAATGCGTTCCATGCCCAATCCGACATGGGGCATGGCCGGGATGAACACCGGGCGTAGGGTCCGGCGAATTTCCGGCAAAACTTGGTCTTCCAGCGCCGCCACCAATCGTGGATCGGTGCGTCCGTACTCCAATGTATAGCGGCGAGCTTCGTCAATCGCGCCGATATTGTGGCTGGCGAGGGCTTCAAAGCGGGCGGTCTCAATGCTGACTGACTGGTTGGTCAGGTCTGCCAGTGTGTTCGCCAGCTTTTTGAGGTCGCCACCTTCCAGTACCAGTTGGGTCAGTGTCTTATGGATGGTGAGCGCCCGCGTGACCATCGCCAGATTGGTCTGGGCAATGCGTTCGTTAATCGCACGGGCCACATCCACGAACCGGACTCTGTATGAAATTTCGATCAGCGGGAAGTCGTGGGCATTGGCGATCTCGATCATGGTGTCGGGCATGTGATCGATAATCTGACCGACAGCCAGCACCAATCCGGCCACGCCCTTTTCGATGAGGGCCAGCAGGTAGTCACATTGTTCCTGTGCGGTGTGGGGGACGTTGTTATAGGTGGTGAGGATAAGCTCGCCGCCATTGAGCCATTGGGCAGCATCGACCACTCCCGGATTGTGAACCCAGGCGATAGCGCGGTCGAGGCCGGTCTTTCCAGCGACGACACGCGCCCCGTTCATTTCATCAAGCGCTAAAGCATCGGCAACGGTCAGCATCATCCGGACACGATATAGCAAACCATGCCATAAATCAATGCAGGGTGGCCCTATGCATCGCTCGCAGCAGTTGTTTCGATCTCTTCGCCTGGTCGCAGTTCTTTCTCGAAGAGGGTGAACTGGCGGTCAATGTGCATGCCGGCGCGTTCGTACAGGCGAACGGCACCGGTCAGGCTGCTGGCGTCCACATGCAGCGTGACGTGCTGCTGGCCGCGACGATAGAAGGCCGCGAAGGTATAGTGCAGCAAGGCCAATCCAAGACCGCGCTTGCGATAGGCGGGCAGTACGGCCAGTGCTTCGACATAAGCGACCGTCGGGTCGCCCCATTCTTCCTTGCGACACAACGAGACTCCGGCAATGTTGCCGGTAGCGTCGTCAATGGCGAGGAAGAACACATTGGGATCGAAAAGCTTATCCGTCTCCATGAAGTGCTTCCACTCGGCCAGTTGTTTGTCGAAGGGCATTTCGACGTAGCCGAAGTGGTCGCGGAAGCCTTCATTTTCGGCTTTCACCAGCGCTTCCAGTTCGTCCGGGTGGCGGTAGCTGCGCATGCTGATTCCATCGGGTAAGGTCGGCTCCGGCGGTGCTTCGTCCATATCAATACGCATACGGTAGGTGTTGCGTATGGGCGTGAATCCGGCAGTTCGGAGGGCCATCTCTTTCGGTTCATATCCGGCGAAGCTACCACAGCGAGCCGATACCCGCGCCTCTGGCGGGCAGCGGTCAATGGCCTGACGCGCACGCTGCTCAGCCCATTCCAGCAGCGGCGCAGTCAGATGCAGGTGGTCGGGGTGGGTGTTGACACCCAACCAGGGATGGACCGGTGTTTCGTGCGTGTCCCACACCACCACCGTTGCGACCATCTCACCATCGGGGGCGAGGACCGCTTGCGACGCTGTTTCCAGTTGGAAATCGGGCGAGGTCCAATCTGTGCGAATGTCATCGACGTCATTCTGTTCCGATATGCCTGCATGTTGGGCGACAGCATCCCACAACTGGACGGCCTGTTCGGCGTCGTCTAATGTCAGGGGACGAGCAACATAACCATCGGGCAGGCGCAGCCGGGGAAGTTCAAGCGTTTCAGTCATGATTCGGGCGTCCTTTGTTCTATTCTGCGACTCATCATAAACAACTTTTACAGATTGTAAAGTGTCAAAATGGGTCAAGTGAGGTCAATTTGAATGTAGTGTGTTGGTTAAGCTATACTATGTCCATGATTGATGAATGGACTTGTGTGCATCAAATTGTTGCAGCGCTCAATCAAGAAACAGATTTGCAACGGGCGCTGCAAATGGTGCTGGTCAGGCTTGGAGACCTGCTTGATCTGCATACGGGGTGGGTGTTTCTGGTGGACGAGCGCGATGGCAGCTTTTTTGTGGCGGCGGAGTACAATCTGCCACCGGCACTGACCGATCTGAGCGGCCCGTGCGATTGTCAGAGTGCAGTCGAGATCAATAGCTTTGCGTGCAGTCGTTTCAAAGAGCAAGGGGTGCGCTGCCATGTCAGCATACCCCTGCATGCCGGTGACACCCGGGTCGGTCTCATCAATCTCGCCAGCGCCGATGACTACGAAATCCCAGAGACGGCCCTGGAACTGCTGCATACTGTCAGTAATGTGGTGGGGATGGTTGTGGGGCGGTCACGCCGGAGCCGGACACTGACGGACTCCTTGCGCCATCTGCTGTATGGCATCGATCTGGAGACCAATTTACAGGTACACACCGAGGTCATGGGGAACGAGCCGTTGGTTCCCCGTTCGATAGCGATCCATCTCTACCATATCGCCCGCGAAGCCATCGACAACGTGCGCAAACATGCCTATGCTCGCCGGATCAAAGTCCGGTTGGTGCGCGTTCCCAATCAGGTCCATCTGATTATCCAGGATGATGGGCGCGGCTTCGAGGTCAGCGGGACGGTAGGCAATGGCGGCGGATTGGCCGCGATGGATAGACAAGTGCGGCAAATAGGGGGGGTGCTGAATGTCAGCAGCACCCCCGATGTCGGGACATTTATTGACGTGATGGTGCCGCTATCCCGTTCTCACGATTCGACCTGATCGGCAATAAAATCGATTTCCAGGATGATATTATCGCTGATCCCGCTGACGTTGGGCGGTGCGTTGATGCTGATGCCGAAGTCCGGGTAGAGGATTTCAGTGGTCGCTAAACCTTCGATCCGGTCCTCAGCCGTCAGGGTCACGGTGGCGTCGAACGTCACCTCGCGAGTGACGCCAGCCACAGTCAGGTCGCCGACGATCTGAAACTCGAATGTATCACCGACTGACGCAGGTGCAGTGGGCAGTCCGGTCAATTCGGTCGGTATGAACTCGATAAATTCAAAATCCGCCTGCGATGACTTCAAAATCTGGCCGCGAATCGCCTGGTCGCGGAATTCGTTGTCGGTCTTCAGTGTGCGAGCGTTGATGGCGATGGGACCCATCTGCGAGGCCGCCGGATCGGTGTAGTTGATGATGACATCACCGGCCACCTGCCGCGTCGTACCGACCACCGTTGTCGGATTGCCAACCAGAATTTCGTCAATCTTGAAACGCACCTCCGAGTCATCCTGGGTGATACGGAACAGCGCTCGCTGGACTTCGATGCTGGCTTCGGGGGTCGTTTCTTCTGTCGGTTCTTCGGTGGGTACTTCATTGGTGTTGTCAGTGGAGCCGGCTGCCGGAATACTGGCACCACTCACAGCGGTGCTGAGTGAATCCAGCCGGTTGTTGATTGCTTCCAACTGGGTGTTGAACTGCGCGATGGCGGTACCGAGTTGATTGGCTGCGCCTGGTGTCGGCGTGGGGCCGTCCAGTGAGAGCGTCGGGGCGACTTCATTGATGTCCTGGCTCGGTTCCGACGTACCGCCAGTGGCCCAGAGAATACCCAGGACGCCAGCGCCAACACCGGCACCAAAAGCGATCACAACCAGAACGATGACAAGTGTACGCGACATAGGGTCGGTCTCCTCAATGCGTAAAGATAAAAAGATGGGGTTTCGTAAGTTGTATTTGGGGGTGCGGGCAGAGAGTCTCCGCCCGCGAACATGGATTATTCGGTTGGCACGACGAGAATCTGGCCGTCGGGGCCGCCGATGGAATTAGCAGCGACGACGATGGTGCCGTCCGGTGCCTGCGCCAGACCGTAAGGCTGGTTCAGGTCTTCCAACAGCGGGGTGATACCATCAGCAGTGACCTGGACCACGCGACCCGGCTGCCAGCCCTGGTCAAAAACCCCGAATTCGGAGGCGTAGATGCTGCCGTCGTCGGTCACCAGCAGGCCGGTGACGGCTGTCAGACCTTCGTAGGTCTCCACCAGTTCACCACCCGACCAGCGCTCGATACGAGAACCACCCTGCGGGAAGGGGAAGCCAGTGAGAAAACCGACGTAGAGGTCGCCATCCGGGCCGAAGTCAATGGCAGTAGGGACAGGATTGTCGCCCTCAAACGGCCAGACGGCGGCGATCTGAACGCCATCTTCGGGGGTCCACGACATCAGGCAGTTGCAGCCAGCGTTGGCGATGATGATGGTTCCATCTTCGGCGACGGCGAAGTCGGTCGGGTTGGACTGCTGGTTGGGATTACCGTCGGGGTCCAGCTCCAGTTCCGGCGTCAGCAGATCGACAAAGGTCTTCACACGCATCGTCTCTTTGTCCAGTTCGACCAGCGCATGTGTGAATGGAAGGCTGAAGTCTGCGGTTTCACCCAGCAGCACCCAGATCGACTCGTCGGTAGCGATCACATCGGACGCACCCAGCGAGTTACCGGCCCGGTAGCTCATCAGACCGTGTACGATCACTTCCTGTTCGCCATCAGGTGTTACCATCGTGATCTGAGAGGTGGCACCGATGGGGTCGGCGTTGACCGTCATCTGCTCACCAGCGACCCCGGCCTCGGCGATATACAGATTGCCTTCGCTGTCATAAGAAAGGTTACGCGGGTTCAACAGACCATCAGCGATCACGCCGTCTTCCTGTGCGGCAGCGGGGATTGCCAGCAGTGCGGCGATCAGGACGAAAACTAATGCGGCTCGTGAAAACATAAACCTACTCCTTATCATCGTTAAAATGTCGGGCATTTGCCCTCACATATACAACGACAATGACGGGTGGCATGGATTTAATCTTTCATAAGAAAACAGTGAGAAATGAAAAGAGGCGGGGTCAGGACCCCCCCCTTTTTTTCGGATTTTCTAGCTTTACTGCGGCGGCAGCAGCACACCGTCGATCACATGGATCACGCCGTTGGTGGCGACAATGTCGGTGATGATGACCTGAATGGTGCCGTTCAGGAAGACGTTGCCGTCCTGAACACTGATGGTCACATCCGAACCCTGAAGCGTGGTCGCCGCGTCCAGGGTCACAACGGTCTCGGCCAGGACTTCACCGCTCACCACATGGTAGAGCAGGATGTCGGTCAGGGCCGGGATGTCGTTGAGCAGGCTCTCAACGGTGCCTTCCGGCAGGGCGGCGAAAGCATCGTCGGTGGGGGCGAAGACAGTGAATGGGCCTTCACTGGACAGGGTTCCGGCCAGATCGGCAGCGGTCACAGCCGTCACCAGAGTCTCAAAGCGGCCATCGGCTACAGCGATGTCGACGATGGTGCCTTCAGTGGTCATCATCTCTTCTTCCATCATCTCCTCTTCACCGATGGCAGCGCGAAGTTCGGAGGCGGTAGCGGCGTCAACGGTCTTCAGGGAAACGCTGGGACTATCGAGCGTGCCGACGGCGGCCACCAGATAGTACACACCGGCTTCCAGGGTGGTGCCGCTAGATCGGAAGAGCACACGTCTGAACTCCA
>CAYQJO010000099.1:0-8480 GCA_964417785.1 uncultured Anaerolineaceae bacterium
TATCACGCCATTATGGAAAAGGGCAGCACCGGCGATCTGTTCGTGGTTTCCAGCGGCCAGACCCGTAGCATTCAGTCCCTTCTGGATGGGCTGCTGGCCTTAAGCGATGTTCGGATTGAAGTCGTATCTGACCCGGAGCGCATGCGCCCGGTCAATAATCCGGTGCTGCTTGGGGACAGCCGTCGCTTGCAGCAGGCGACCGGCTGGACACCCGAAATCACTTTTGAACAGTCACTCGCCGATATCATGGACGATTGTCGCCAGCGAGTTGCACAAGAAGGAAAAGCGTAATGGCAAAACGTGCATTGATTACCGGTGTCACCGGCCAGGATGGATCGTATCTGGCGGAGTTTCTGCTGGAACAGGGGTATGAGGTCTTCGGTCTGGTTCGCCGGACCAGCACCGTCTATTATCCGCGTATCCAGCATATCCAGGACAGGATCACTCTCGTTTCCGGTGATATGAGCGACCAACCGAGCCTGCAACGGGCTATCGCGGACATCCGCCCGCATGAAGTCTACAATCTGGCGGCCCAGAGCTTCGTCCAGACCTCCTGGATTCAACCGGTGTTCACAGGCGATGTGACCGGGCTGGGTGTCACCCGTATTCTGGATGCGATCCGGACGGTTGATCCGGGGATTCGCTTTTATCAGGCGTCCAGCAGCGAGATGTTCGGTAAGGTACGTGAGGTGCCGCAGCGAGAGGAGACACCGTTCTATCCGCGCAGCCCTTACGGTGTTGCCAAAGTCTACGGTCACTGGATTACCATCAACTATCGCGAGAGCTATAATATGCACACCAGCAGTGGTATTCTGTTCAATCATGAAAGCCCGCGCCGGGGCATTGAGTTTGTGACCCGCAAAGTGACATACAACGCCGCCCGGATCAAACTGGGACTGGTGAACGAACTGCGGATGGGCAATTATGACGCGCAGCGTGACTGGGGGTTCGCCGGTGATTACGTCAAAGCCATGTGGATGATGCTGCAACAGGATGAACCGGAAGATTATGTGGTTGCCACCGGCGAGACTCACGCGGTCCGCCGTCTGCTGGAAATCGCCTTCGCGACGGTGGACCTCGATTGGCAGAATTACACGGTCCAGGATGAGCGCTTCATGCGTCCGGCTGAGGTCGATCTTCTGGTTGGCGATCCGTCTAAAGCCGGTAAGAAGTTGGGCTGGGAGCCGCAGGTCTCATTCGAGCAGTTGGTGCAGATGATGGTGGAATCCGACCTGGATATGCTGAAGAAGCAGCAGCGATGACATTGATCGATACACACTGCCATTTGAATTTCGAGAGTTATGATGAAGATCGTGATGCGGTGGTGGTGCGTGCGCTTGAGGCCGGGGTGACGACTGTCATCATCCCGGCGATTGACCTTGACTCGTGCCAGGTGGTGATTGATCTCTCGCGGCGGTATCCGGGTGTGTATGCTGCGGTCGGGATTCACCCCACCAGCACCGCCGATTTCACGCTGGACAAGATCGATGGGCTGGCACAGTTGGCGGCAGCGGCGAAGATCGTCGCCGTCGGTGAGATTGGCCTGGACTACTACTGGGACGACAGCCCACCAGCATTGCAGCGGCAGGCATTTGAGGCTCAGCTTGAACTGGCAGCGCGATTAGCGCTTCCGGTCATCATTCACAACCGTGATGCGGGCGATGATGTCATGGATATGCTGGAAGCCTGGGTCGCTGGCGGACTGCCGGAGTCGCTCAAGGACCGTCCGGGGGTTCTGCATTCGTTCTCCGCACCGGCAGAGATCGCGGAACGGGCGTTGGGCGCTGGCTTCTGTCTGGGCTTTACCGGACCAATCACGTTTAAGAACGCGGACGAACTGCGCCGAGTCGCCAGCAGTGTACCCCTGGACCGTATCCTGGTCGAAACCGATGGACCATTCCTGACCCCGACTCCTTATCGTGGCCGGCGCAACGAACCTGCGTATGTCCCCTATATTGTGGAACGGCTGGCTGCACTGCATCAGGTTACACCCCAGGCGATGGCGGAAGCGACCACAGCGAACGCCATTCGTCTGTTCAGTTTGCCTATATAGAACGTATTTGAATTGTGCGACATGCCTGATGTGACAATGGACACATCAAAAAATGGCGTATGATACTGTGCGCTGGCATTAATGTGTCTTACGATAAATAGAAGACGAAAAATATCTTTATTTTGGAGTCACTATATGGGAACTATAGTCATAGATGCCGAACGCTGTAAAGGCTGTAACCTCTGTACGACGGTATGCCCTCAGCATGTTCTCTTTCTGGATAATGACAAAATCAATGCGAAAGGTTACCACCCGGCGCTGCTGGTAGACCCCGAACACCGGTGTACGGGTTGTGCCGTGTGCGCTGTGATCTGTCCTGATGTGGCGATCACGGTGTATCGGGAGAGCCGCCGCAAGGAGATGGTGCCATGATGCGCGAACTGCTGAAAGGCAATGTCGCTATTGCTGAGGCGGCGGTGCGGGCCGGGGTGGAGGCCTATTTTGGGTATCCGATCACCCCACAGACTGAACTCCTGGAACATATGGCAAAGCGCATGGTCGAGTTGGACCGGGCGTTTGTCCAGGCAGAGAGCGAAGTCTCGGCGGTGAATATGGTCTACGGTGCCGCCTGCGCCGGTGCCAGGGTGATGTCGTCTTCATCCAGTCCCGGCGTCAGTTTGATGCAGGAAGGGCTGTCTTATATTGCCGGATCAGAGGTCCCCTGTGTGCTGATCGACATCATGCGCGGTGGGCCGGGCCTGGGCAACATCCAACCGTCACAGAGCGACTATTTCCAGGTCACACGGTCAGCGGGACATGGTGATTATCATCCGATTGTGCTGGCTCCCGCTTCGGTGCAGGAGGCCATTGATTTCACTGTTTTGGCGTTTGATCTGGCTGAGCAATACCGTCATCTTGTTATTGTCGTGGGTGATGGCTTGATTGGTCAGATGATGGAACCGGCAGAACTGCCACCGATGCGCGAGATGCAGACGGAGCGTCCTAAATGGGCCACCATCGGCGCGGACGGGCGCGAGAAAAATGTGATCACGTCGTTGGCACTGGACGCAGATCAGCTTGAAGCCCATAACGACCGTATCCAGGAGCGGTTGGCGGTCATCAAAGAAAATGAACAGCGGTCGGTGGAGTTCTTCACGGACGACTGTGATCTGCTGGTGGTGGCTTTCGGCACCGGCGGTCGCATCAGTTATACGGCGGTGGAGACGGTGCGTGAGCGAGGACTGAAGGTCGGTCTTTTCCGCCCGCAGTCGTTGTGGCCCTTCCCGGAAAAGCGGCTGTCTGAGTTGATGGATTCGGTCGGTGGTTGTCTGGTGGTGGAGATGAATGCCGGGCAGATGGTGGATGATGTGCGCATGGTCGCTGCCGGTCGCGTTCCAGTGGCGTTCTACGGTCGGACGGGCGGCTCGGTCCCCATGCCGGATGAACTGGTTCAGGTAATGGAGGAGTTGGCACGATGATTCTTGAAGAAACTATGCAGGTTGTTTACCAGCGTCCCGAGTCATTGGAGGATGTGCCGACGCACTACTGTCCGGGATGTACCCATAGCATCGCGCACCGGCTCGTCGCTGAGGTGATCGATGAGTTGGGGCTGCGCGAGCGGACGGTGCTGGTCGCACCGGTCGGCTGCGCGGTGTTTGCCTATGAATACTTCCGCGTGGACGGTGTGGAAGCCGCGCACGGGCGTGCGCCCGCGATGGCGACCGGCCTCAAGCGTGTCCAGCCGAATAGCGTGGTCTTTACCTATCAGGGCGACGGCGATCTAGCCTCCATCGGGACGGCAGAGATTATCCATGCGGCGGCACGCGGCGAGAAGATCACGACGATCTTCATCAACAACGCCATCTATGGGATGACGGGTGGGCAGATGGCCCCTACGTCACTGCCCGGCCAGAAGACGACATCCTCGCCGGCTGGACGTGATACCGGCATCGCCGGTTTTCCGCTCAAGATGTGCGAGTTGTTATCTCAGGTTGATGGCTCGGCCTATATCGCACGGCGCTCTCTGCATGACGTGACTCACATCCGTAAGGCCAAAAAGGCAATCAAGACCGCGTTCGAGGTGCAATTGGCCGGGTTGGGGTTCAGTATGGTCGAACTGCTTTCAAGCTGCCCGACGAACTGGGGTATGACGCCGGAGCAGGCGTTGGAATGGGTGCGCGACAACATGGTACCTTATTATCCGCTGGGCGATTACAAAGTCCACGATGCAGTGAAGTCACTGTAGGAGGCCAGAGTCATGCAAGAATCGTTCCTTTTTTCCGGTTTCGGCGGTCAGGGTGTGATGTTTGTGGGGCAACTGCTGGCCTATGCAGCGATGGATGCCGGGTTGGAAGTGACCTGGATTCCGTCGTATGGCCCGGAGATGCGCGGCGGCACGGCCCACTGTACCGTCATCATCGGTGACAAACCGATTGGATCGCCGGTGGTAGCGCGTCCTGATACCGTTATCGCGTTCAACAAACCGTCATTTGAGAAGTACGACGCACTGGTGGCACCTGGCGGTTTACTGGTGGCGAATGGATCGTTGATCCCGGATGGTAATACGGATCGTACTGATATGACGCTGCTGCAAGTCCCGGCGACCGACATCGCTTACGAGATGGGCAATGCCCGGCTGGCAAATGTGGTTTTGCTGGGGGCAACGCTGAAAGCACGCCCGGTACTGACGCTGGAAGACCTATCGGCGGCGCTGGATGCCCATATCCCGGCGCACCGGCGCAATATGCTGGATGTGAATTTGCTGGCGCTCCAGCGTGGTGCTTCGTTTGCGCAGGAGTTGGTCGCTATCTAAATCAAAAAATCAGGGCTGGCGTGGTGGGGATACGCCAGCCCTGATTGTAGGGGGTTAGATCGACGTTGCCGGAACACGTTCCAGCATCTCGGTGAGCCGCTCGCTCAGTTCGTTGAGCAGTTCGTCGGCACGTTCCTGGGTGATGCGTTCGTTCTCGACGGCCTGGGCCAGACGTTCCTCGGCCTGTGTGGTTATAGTGCTGACAAAGGCGTCGGCGCTGCTGCCGTTGGCTTCCAGGATTTCGGTCAATGTCATGCCCTCGCGGCGCAGTTCAATGATTTCACGCCCTGTCAGACCAGTGAGTTCGGTGATCGTGTCATTGAGGTTGCCGATGATGCCGTCGCGTTCACGCACCGGCGGCATGATGGGACGTTCGCGACCGGTCAGTTCGCGGTTCATCGCATCTTCAATACGCTGGTCGAGATTGCTGAGCATTTCGTCGGCCTGTTCCTGATCGATCCGGCCCGCTTCGAGTGCGGTGTTAATACGTTCGGTGAGTGCGGCGCTGACTTCAGCAGCGATGACGCTGGGATCACCGCCGTTGGCCTCAATTACAGCATTTAGTGTGGTGCCGTTGCGCAGTTCTTGCATCAGATCACGGGCGTCCAGTCCGGTCTCGTTCACGATCACTTCCAGGATGTCGCGCATGACGTCTGGCCGGTTCTGCATTCTGTCACGGAAACTGCCGGGGCCACCTTCACCACCGCGTCCGCCGCGTGGGCCACCGGGTTGCGTGCTGGGTGGTTGGTCGCCGCCGTCCTGTGCGGAAACTGTTGCGGCGAACAGGGCGAGCATAGCAATGACCATCATCACGATGAGTGTGTGTTTCCTGAACTGCATGATTTTCTCCTTAGTGACTTATCTAAAGGTATAGTCGCATCCAGGTGTAATCAATCCTCTGGCAAATTGTAAAACATTGGTAAAATCGGCATGAAAAGAGGTAAGGATGGTGCAGTGGTTGACCTGTCGGTCATCATCGTGAGTTGGAACGTCGCCGACATGCTGGTGGATTGCCTCGAAAGCATCTTATCGAATTCGATTGCGATGCGGATACCGGATGCGGAGCGGCTTAAGACCGAAGTCATTGTCGTAGATTCCGCCAGTTCCGATGCGACGGTACCGATCCTGGAACAACACTATCCCCAGGTACGTTTGTTCAAGCAGGATCAGAACATCGGTTTCACCCGTGCCAACAACATCGGTCTGGAGCAGGCGCGAGGCCGCCACATTCTGCTCCTCAACCCGGATACAGTGGTACTCGGACGGGCGCTGGAAGAGATGGTACAGTATCTTGACGATCACCGGGATGTGGGTGTGGTGGGACCCTATACCCTCAACACCGATGGTACCATGCAATCCACCCGGCGGCGTTTCCCGACGTTGGCGCTGGCGTTTTTCGAGAGTACCTGGCTGCAACCGTTTGCCCCCAAGTCTATGCTCGATTATTACTATGTCAACGATGCGCCCGAACTGGCGACCGTTGATGTCGATTGGGTGCAGGGATCGGCGCTGATGTTGCGGCGCGAAGTTTATGAACAGATCGGCGGCCTGGATACCGGCTATGTGATGTTTTCCGAGGAACTGGACTGGTGCCAGCGGGCAAAGGATGAGGGCTGGCGGGTTGTCTTTTTGCCCAACGCACAGATCATTCATCATGGCGGTAGGAGTACCGATCAGGTGACAGCCAACAAGCATATCTACTTCCAGGAAAGCAAGCTGCGCTATTTCCGCAAGTATCATGGCTGGCGGATTGCCCGGATTTTGCGCCTGTTTCTGCTGGTAAATTATCTGTGGCAGATCGGGATCGAGACAGTGAAGTCAGTCCTGGGCAGCAAACCAGCCATGCGCCGTGACCGGATTCGCGCATACTGGCAGGTCCTCCGGTCGGGCCTCAAGGTGACTTGATGCGAATCGGGATTATCACAGGCGAATACCCGCCGATGCAGGGTGGTGTTGGCGCGTACAGCCGTGTTCTGGCGCTGACTCTGGCCGGTCAGGGCCACGATGTCTTCATCTTCAGCACTGCCGGAACCCAGGAATCCGACCCGAACCTTGAGCTGACGGTCAGTCCGAAACGCCGCTGGGGTTACGCGACGCTCAACCGGGTGCGGCGCTGGGCGCATAATAAGCATCTGGATGTGGTCAATCTGCAATACCAGACGGCGGCCTACACGATGTCGGGCTGGATTCATTTTATGCCCGAAGCCATCGGCGATATTCCGGTGGTAACCACCTTTCACGACTTGCTCTATCCGTATCTGTTCCCGAAGGCGGGTGAGCTGCGACTCTGGATCGTCCGCCGGTTGGCGCATGCCTCCGCCGGGGTTATCGTCACCAACCAGGAAGACCTGACCCAGCTTGAAGACCATCCAACAATCCAGATGATCCCGATTGGCAGCAATATTGATCCCACGCTGCCACCAGGGTTCGATGTGCATGGCTGGCAGCGCCAGGTCGGTATTGAGGGCGGGCAGGATATGCTGCTGGTTCATTTTGGCTTCATCAACCGGAGTAAGGGTTTGGAAACCCTGCTGCATGCGCTGGCACAGCTACGCAGGCAGGGGATTGATATCAAGCTGGTGATGTTGGGCGGGCGCACCGGCAGCAGTGATCCAACCAACGTCGCTTACGCCGACGAGATCGACACTCTGATTCTGGACCTGGACCTGTACGATCATGTCTACTGGACGGGCTTCGTGGAGGACTATGAGGTGAGCCTGTATCTCAAGAGCGGCGTGGTGGTCCTGCCGTTCCGAGATGGGGCATCGTATCGTCGTGGGAGTCTGATGGCGGCCATCCAGCACGGCTGTACCATCATCACGACCGAACCCACCGTTGATGTCCCGGCTTTCAAACATGAAGAAAATATGCTCCTGGTTCCGGTGGGCGACACTGTGGCGCTGGCCGGAGCCATCCGACGAGTGTATATCGATGGTGATCTGGCGGCGGACCTGAGCGAGGGGGCGGATCATCTGGCGCGGCAGTTCGATTGGGGAACCATTGCGCAGACGTGTGTGTCCTTATACAAAACCGCAGTGAGAAACGGCGATTGAAGCGTTATCTCTATCTCATTTTGTGCAGTTATCTGTTCCTGGCAGTATGGACGAGTGCCATCGTTCCCATCTTTGAAGTCTACGACGAAGTATGGCATTATCCGCTGGTCGAGCATCTGGCGACCAACGGCTTGCGGCTGCCGGTCCAGAATCCCGACGATATTCAGCGCTGGCACCAGCAGGGCAGCCAGCCGCCGCTTTATTATCTGACGGCAGCGATTCTCACCAGTTGGGTCGATACCTCGAATTTTGAGACTCTCCACCGGCTGAATCCGCTGCCACAGCCCGGTTACACTGCACCCGACGGCAACGTTAATGTCGTCATCCACCGCTATGACCTGGAAGCCTTCCCCTGGCATGGGACAACGCTGGCGGTACATGTGGCCCGGTTTTTCTCGATTGCGCTTGGACTGGCGACGGTGCTGGTGACGTATCAGCTTGGCCGGGAGCTATTCCCCGACCGACCGGAATTTGCGTTAGGTGCCGCCGCTCTGAACGCCTTTCTACCGATGTTTGTCCTGGTCAGTGCGTCGGTGAGCAACGATAACCTGTCGAACCTGCTTGGTAATTTGCTGCTGCTTCTGGTGGTGCGGTTGTTGAGGCGTGGTGTGGTCCTCACCCC
>CAYQJO010000099.1:8580-14642 GCA_964417785.1 uncultured Anaerolineaceae bacterium
ATGGAGAGGGAGGGCATCATCATCCATTGGCGGTCGTATGTTCTTCTGGGATTGGTCACCGGGGCCGGTTTGCTCTCCAAGCTGAGTATCGGCTTGATGATCCCGGTTATCGCTCTGACGCTGGTCGTGGTCAGTATCCGGCACCGCAACTGGCGACCGCTGGTGATCGGCGGGGCTGTCTCTGGCGGTGTGACGATCCTGGTGGCCGGTTGGTGGTACTGGCGCAACTACGATCTATACGGCGATCCGACCGGGCTGAACGTCTTCCTCGATATTGTGGGGCGGCGCGGCGTCACACCTGATCTGGCGCAGTTGTGGAGCGAGCGATTCGCCTTCTTGAAGACGTATGTGGGTGCGTATAGCAGTATCAACGTCTTGCTGCCGGAAGTGTTATACAGTGTCTTCTATGCCGTTGGCGCGGCGGCACTGGTGGGTGCGGCGGTCTTTCTGGTGCGCTACATACGGAACCATCCGCTGGTCTACGGTGTGACCCTTTTGTGGCCGCTGCTAACCTTCGTCGCCGTGATCCGCTGGACCATGCAGACACCCGGTACTCAGGGACGGCTGATGTTCATTGCGCTGTCGGCGCTGTCGGTGTGGATGGCGGTCGGGTTGACGTGGTGGCTGCCGCAGCGCTATCGGAGGTGGGTCCTGGCCGGTATCGGTGGGAGCATGGCGCTGGTCGCGTTTCTGGCTCCTGTTCTGCTGGTCAAACCGGCATTTGTTCCGCCACCGGACGTTGATGTGGATGAACCGATCACCGCGTTTTCTGCCAGCGAAGGTGTTATGGGCCTGATCGACTATCGCGTTAAAACGGCGGCGGTGCTGCCAGATGAGTATATCCATGTCGATCTCGTGTGGCAGGTTCTCGAACCCACATCGCTCGACTGGTCTCTCTACGCCCATCTGGTGACGCCGGAGGGGGTGATCGTGGGCCAGCGCGACGTTTATCCTGGCGGCGGGCGGCTGGCGACTTCCGATCTGGTTGCTGGACGTGCCTGGGAGAATCCGCTGTCGATCCGGATACCGCGCACGGTGTATACACCCCAAACCCTGACCGTGACCGTCGGATGGTATTACATCCCGACGGGGCAGCGGATGCGCCTGCCCGATGGTGAGGAAACACTGGCAATCGGTCAGGTTCAGCTTGAGGCCGTCGAGTCGGATGTTCCGAATCCGATAGCGGTCAATTTCAGCGATAAAATCGAATTGATCGGGTATGATCTGTCGGCACAGATAGCAGCTCCCGGCGAGAGCATCACCCTGACCCTATACTGGCGCGGAATGAAGGATATGAAAGACGATTATGTGGTGTTCGCCAACATCATCAACAAAGCCACACTGACAAAATACGCGGCATCCAACGCCATGCCGGCGAACTGGACCCGACCCACCTCGACCTGGGCGGTGGGTGAGATTGTGGAGGATGTCCACACGCTGACCGTCGTTCCGGATGCGCCGCCGGATATTTTCGCGTTGGAGGTCGGCCTCTACATTCAGGATGCAGCGCAGACTTTCCCCCGGCTGCGCACGATTCCCCGCGTCGGCGAAGAATCCAACACCCTTGTTCACCTCAGCCCGATACGGATTGCCGAATGATCCGGCGGTATCGCCCGGATGGGTTGGCGCTGGCGCTGCTGGTGGGGCTGTGGCTGCTGTTTTTCTGGCGATTGTTCACGCCGGTTGCCGCCGATCAGGTGTCGCTGGTGGACGGTGATTTCTCGAAGCAGTTTGTCGCTTTCGGCGCGTACCAGTTCGAGCGGTTCAGCGCCGGTGAGGTGCCGCTGTGGAACCCGTATAATAACGGCGGGTTGACCTTCATCGCGGATACCCAGGCGGCGGTGTTCTATCCCGTGCGTCTGCTGACGATTGTGCTGGCGGACGAGTGGACCTACAACACACTGCAAATGGAGATGACTGCCCACATCCTCCTGTATACGGTGTTCATGTATGCTTTGGTGCGCCGCATGACCGGCAGCGTGTTCGGCGGACTGGTGGCGGCGGTCATCGCCGGGTATGGCGGCTTCATGAGCGGCTATCCGCCGCTGCAACTGGCGATTCTGGAAGCCGGAATCTGGCTGCCGCTGGCGCTGTTGGGCGTGCTGGAAGCCACCCGTACCGAGTCTGTGCGCTGGCCCTGGCTGGTCTTTGCCGGATGGGCGCTGGGTGTGTCGTGGATGGCAGGGCATCCGCAGACGAGTTGGTTCGCCACCTATGTGCTGGTGGCCTATCTCGGTTACCGCTCGCGCCGCTGGATGGGCTTTGTGGCCGGTGTCGGTCTGGTCGGAGCCGTGACCGTCGGTATTACTGCTGTGACTTTGTTCCCCGGCATCGAGTATTTATCGCACACCGGACGGCCCGATCTCGGCTTCGACGCCAAAGGCAACGGCTTCCCGTTTCAGGATGTGATGCAGTTGATCTTTCCTGGCGTGGTCAGTGTGTGGTCGCCGCTGTATGTGGGCGTGACCGGGCTGGCCCTGGCGGCGATTGCGCTGGTCCAACGGACTCGGGACAGTCTGTTCTGGGGGGCGGTGGCGTTGATCGGGCTGGGCTTGAGTTTTGGGGCTAACAGCGCTGTATTTCATGCACTGTACAACGTCCTGCCCGGTTTGAGCTATTTCCGGGGGCAGGAACGAGCCGCTTATGTGGTGGCGACCAGCATGGCGATTCTGGCGGGAATGGGCATCAGCCTGGACGATACGCAACTGCGGCGGGTGCGGCGCGGCCTGATCGGTTTGCTGGCGTTTTGTGGCGTGGTGGCGACGCTCATATTTGTGCTGCGGCTGGCGGATGAGGTCTACGCGCCGGTGATCGGGCCGGTGTTTTTATCGACGCTGGTTGTGGCGGGGTTGGTGTTTTTGACCTCACCCCCCGGCCCCCTCTCCAAATCCTGGAGAGGGGGAGTTCCCCGCCCATATCTGCTGCTGTTACTGCTGGTGTTTGAGTTGTTCTCGGTCAATATGGACAACAGCAACTACGAGCCAGCCACCGAGCGCGACATCCTGACTGTGCCGCCGCTGGTGCAGCCGGTCGTGGATGGGCTGGCACCGGGGGAGCGCGTGGACGGCGCATCCCTGGGGCTGGAAGGCAACAACGCCAGTATCTACGGCGTGGCCGACATTCGCGGGATCAGTCCGCTGTTCTTGCGCGGACCGCACACGCTCATCGAGGATAACTTACTGGCGGCCTGGGAGGTGCTGGCGGTGCGCTATGCCTACAGCCATGCTGAGACGCTGCCCGTGCCGACGGAGATCGTGGCGACCGGCGATGGCGGTCTCAAGCTGCACCGGCTGGATAATCCGCGACCGTTCGTCCATCTGGTTTATGACGCCGAAGTGCTGGACAGCGATGGGTTTGCGCGGGCGCTGCTGGCCGATGCCGATTTCGATGCCCGCCGCACGGTGATTCTGGACCGCGAACCGGCGGTATATCCCGAAGCGGACGGTGACGGCATGGCGCGGCTGGTCGATTTCGCGCCGGAGCGGATCACGGTGCGGGCTGAAACGGACCGACCGGCCATCCTGACGCTGGCGCTGGTGGACTATCCCGGCTGGCGGGCGACGGTTGACGGCGAGCCAGTGGAGACGCTGCGAGCCTACGGCGCGACCACCGCCATCGCTTTAGACGCTGGAGCGCACGAGATTGCCCTGACCTACGATCCGCTGACCTACCGGACCGGCGCGATGTTCAGTCTGGCGACCTGGGCCGCCGTCATTATACTGGGCCTGATAACGATAATAAGGCGGCGCAATGCAGTATCCACAAATCAATAACTACGGTCTGATGGTGGGCGCAGCCCTGGGCGTGGTCGGCGGCTTGCTGGCCCTGGGCATGGTCTACGCCAGTCCGCTGCTGACGGTCGGGGCAACGCTGGTTTTGCTGGCCGGGGTGTACATCCTGACGGACATCCAGGCGGCGCTGTATGCGGTGGTGGCGGTGATGATGTTCTTGCCCTTCGGTACGCTGCCTTTCAGCATCGGATTCACGCCGACGCTGCTGGATGCCGCCATCGGCGTCTTCTTGCTGATTTATCTGCTCCTGTGGATGTCGGGCAAGCGGCGTGACATTATGCTGACACCCGTCCACGCTCTGATCGCCGTGTATGGGTTGTGGCTGCTGCTGGCCTTCGCCCTGGGGCTGCGCCATTCCGCCATGCAGATCAACATCGTGCGCCAGTTCGCGGCGACCTTGCTGAGCATCGGGCTGGTCTTCATCGTGGTCGATCTGCTGCGCAACCCGCAGATTTTGCGCCGGTTGGTGCTGGTGCTGATGGTGGGAGCGGTCCTGCAATCTGCCCTGGCGATTGGCTTATGGCTGCTGCCGGACCTGACGGCGGAAGCGCTGTTGAACCGCCTGGGGCGTTTCGGCTATCCGGTCGGCGGCGTGATCCATTACATCGAATCGACGCCGGAGTTGGGCGAACGCGCCATCGGGACCTTCATCGCGCCGAACTCGCTGGGCGGATTCCTGGCGATTGCGGCGGTGGTGATCGCGCCGCAGATGTTCGCCGCCAGGCCAGTGCTGCGCTACCGCTGGCTGACCTTCGGCGTGCTGGCCCTGGTGACGCTGGCCCTCATCGTCTCGTTTTCGCGGGCGTCCATGCTGGCGATGGCGTTCGGATTGGGCGTGATCGCCGTGATGCGCTACCGCCGTTTTATTCCGGTGCTGCTGCTGGCGGCCTCGCTGCTGCTGCTTTTGCCGCAAACCCAGGATTATATCGACCGCTTCGTCCAGGTGTTTACCGGGCAGGACCTCGCCACCCAGATGCGCGTGGGCGAGTTCACCGACTCGCTGCGGCTGATCCAGCGCTACCCGGTGTTTGGTGTGGGTTTCACCGGCACGCCGGAGATCGACATTTACACCGATGTCGCCAACATGTACCTGATTATGGCGAACCAGATCGGTCTGGTGGGCGTGGCGATCTTCCTGACGACGATGGCCGGGGTATTCGGCTACGGTCTGATGGCGTGGCGGCGAGTCCGCCATGACCCCGAACTGGACGCCATCCATCTCGGTTACCACGCGGCGCTGGTGACGGCGCTGGTGAACGCCGCCGCCGATCTGTACTTCTTCCGGCTGGACTTCCAACCGCTGATTACGCTCTTCTGGCTGACGGTCGCGCTGGCGCTGGCGAGTTCGCGGCTGGCGCTTAATTGCGCGAACGCTGAACGAACGTCATAATTGCTCGTATCAAACTATCGGGGGCGTAAATGGCACGAGTATTCATCGCGTATGCCAGCAAATACAAGCTATTTGCTACTCAACTGGCACGATCTCTATCCGACATTGGCGCAGATGTCTGGATTGATGTCGATGACATCCCCGCCGGGACCAAATGGCACAACGCTATTCAGGAAGGGCTTGATCTGTGCGAGATTATGCTCGTGGTCATCACACCGGAGGCGATGACGTCGGCCAATGTTGAGGACGAGTGGCGCTACTTTCGGCATAAGCAAAAGCCGATTATTCCCATACTGCTCAAACCGGCTGAGGTTCACTATCAGCTTGCCTCCCTGCAATACATCGACTTCCACCGGCAGGATTACAATATCGCCTTTACCCAACTGCAAACGGAGTTGCGCCGCTACGGGCTGCGCCTGACGGCCCATGATTCTGCGCAGATTCCGGCACAGCGCCCGCTGCCGGTTCAGGGCAGACGCCGGATCAACTGGAAGCAGGTGGCGGTTGTGCTGGTGATTCCGCTGTTTATTGCCATTGTTGGCGGGTTGGTGCAAACGTGGCCTGATATTGTGGATCGGTTGTCTCAGACGTCAGAATCAGAAGTTGCGGGTGACGCAACCCTGAGCGGATTCCAGCGGGTGCAAACGGCGGAAGCGGCCCAGGCACAGGCCGTTGAGACCCAATCGGCGTTGGATGAATTGGCGACGGCCAACAGCATCCGCGACGCCAACGCCACCGGCACAGCGGCCCGACTCCAGGCGACGGAAACCGCTGCCCAGGCGACTTTGCGGGCGCTCTCAGCAACACCGACGCCCACCAACATGCCCGACGCCAACGCCACCGGCACAGCGGCCCGACTCCAGGCGACGGAAACCGCTGCC
>CAYQJO010000100.1:0-14256 GCA_964417785.1 uncultured Anaerolineaceae bacterium
TGGACTAATCCACAACAATCGTGCCGATGATGGCAAAAGATTGCCCGTCATCAGTAAGTTGATCGTCGAAGCCATCATCGGTGCGCAAATAGAGCTTCACGCCGACACGGTAGGTGCCTGCCGGAACGCTATCCGATCCTTCGACCGGCGCAAGCATGTGCGGATCGTAGACCACCTCGCCCGGCGACCAGCTTGAGGTCGGGCGGCGATAGTGCCAGGGCTGTGCGTCATGCTGCGCAACTATCTGTCCCTGGTTATCCAGGAGAAACACCGAGACGATGTAATTGTTGTCGGGCGTTTCTGGTGCGGACCACCACAGATCGACACTCATATCATATATTTGGGCATCTCGTAGGGTTATTCCGGGGGCATATGTTACCAGCGGTTCCGGCGGCAAACGGTCGTAACGATAGACGTTCAGATCGTTGCCCAACCAGTCCTCGGTCATGACGGCAGTCTGCACATGGCCTGAATCGCGCAGCATATCGAAGGCACTGCGATCCTGCGACCAGTGCATCAGCCACACATGATCGTGGTCGGCCAGCAGCGCCGGGACACCGGTCCAGTAGGTGTTCGATTGTTCCCGCTGCCACTGCCGCAGTGAATAACGCTCGACACCATCGGGCATAAAGCGGTCGTAGTAGTAGATCACCTGCCAGTCACCTGACGGTGTGACATGGGCCAGTGCCAGATCACCCGGTTGAGCATACTTGGCGGCATTGGCTCCCACCTCACGCCAGGGTGGACGCTGAACAGCGGTGTCGTCGGTGGTCACGCCGTAGATGACGATTGCCGCAACAATCAGGCCGCGTTCAAAGCCACGCAAATTGCCCATTCCCGATGCAACCAGTAGAACCACCGCCGGAGTGATCTGAGTCAGCCGATAGTCCATTAGAATCGGTGTGGTGAAGTTCAACACGTAGGCTCCCGCAACCGGAATCACGATCCAACCCAGGAGCAGAAAGACGATTCCAGGCTGTATTAGAATCCGGTTACGGTAGAACACCAGCAGCCCCAGCAGCGCCAGCAGCAGATGCAGCGGCCACTGCGCGGTCAACCAGTTTTCACGCCAGTTCCACAGCGATTCGAGCGTGGATGGCACGTTGAAGCCTGTCCCCACATTGGCCGTCTGGTCACCGACGACCAGCAGCAACCAGGGAACGAACAACGCACCAACGATCATGAGACTGACCAGGGCGCGGATACGGGTTTTATCGCGTAAAAAAATCAGAGCGTACAAGAACTGAACCACCAGAGCGGCAGCACCGATGTAATGGGTATAGACCAGGAGGAGAGAAGCGATTATCCAGGCGGACCGTGTGCGCTGGTTGGGCTGACGGCGTATCCAGCGCAGAAACGCCCACATGCTCAGGATCACCCACAGCACATGCCAGGTGTACATGCGCGTTTCCTGGGCGATGTAGATTTCCATATCGGCCAGTGCCAGCAGCAGGGCTGCCAGTACCGGCACCCACGACTCCCGGCACACATGCCGCGCCCGTTCAAGTTCACGGCCTAGCTGATAGATGGCCGCAACGCTAAGGACGCTCGGTAAAACGGAGAAGTAACGCAGCGCCAGTTCCGTGATCCCGGCGAACCCGGACCAGATACGCAGCAGGACGAAATAAACCGGTGGGTGAACGTCGTCCAGCAGCAGGCCAAACATATCATCATGCTGAATGGCCCAATAGCTGAATCCCTCGTCCACCCACAGGCTCTCGTTATCAATGTTGACGATGCGTCCGGCTGCGGCCAACAGCAGCACCAGTACCAGGACGGCGTGCGTCTTTGCCATAAATGGCCTA
Organism: uncultured Anaerolineaceae bacterium; assembly: GCA_964417785.1. GTDB lineage: Bacteria > Chloroflexota > Anaerolineae > Aggregatilineales > Phototrophicaceae > DAOTUL01. Next base: position 1,806 of record CAYQJO010000100.1, read on the forward strand.
GTCGTCTGCCGCCGGTTCAGTCGGGTTCAACTGGGCAGGCAGACCGAAATAGTTGCGAATCTGACCCTCGATGGCATCGGACATGGCCGGGTTTTCCTGGAGGAACTGCTTCGCGTTCTCGCGGCCCTGCCCCAGCAGTTCATCGTTGTAGCGGAAGAATGCACCGCGCTTCTCGATGATGCCCAGGTCGGTTCCCAGGTCGATGATCTCACCGGCTTTACTGATTCCGCGTTCGTAGAACATGATGTCGAACTCGGCCTCACGGAAGGGGGCCGAGACCTTGTTTTTGGTCACCCGGACACGGGTGCGGTTGCCGACATTATCGCCGCTTTGCTTGATCGCCTGGATGCGACGGATGTCAAGCCGGAGGCTGGCATAGAACTTCAATGCCCGGCCACCGGAGGTCGTTTCCGGTGAATTATGCACCACTACACCGTCCACAACGTAGCAGTGGTTGCCTTCGACCTCAATGTCGAACCGTTTCATGCTGCGGGTGTGTGGCTTGACGTGAATATCCAGAATCGGCATCGCTGCCGGCTCATCGCGCTCGCACGGTTCGATAACCAGCGGTTGATACAACCCGCGCATCTCAGGGGTGAGCTTGTACTCCATAAAAGGCGGAACAAACGGTGCGATCAACTTATGGAACCTGGGTGTCTCACTCACTCCGAAGTTGATCCGACCGTAGCTATCGAGTTTCGGGTAGATGTCGTACTTATGGAACCACTCGACCAGCATCTCCTGTTTGTCTTGTGGCATACCGACCGCGCAAATGCTGCACCGATTATCCCGCGTTTTGTCGAATGTGCCATCGTCCATGTACCAGATGGCGACGGCCAACGGTGATAATTTCTCTATCAGTTGCTTGCTGGGATTCTTCTTGCCATCAACATAGCCGTGTTCGTAGATGTTTGCCAATTCATACATGGGTAGGGTGTCGAAGCTATGTCCCCCACGCGAATTTGTTGTCGAATGTCCGACGAGGCCGTTGAACAATTCTTGTTTCCAGAGGCAATAATCGTCCTGTTCCGCACCATGTTCGATCCGTAACGCAACGTTGTAATCGCTGGCATAGCGCATACTACCGTCGCCCAGAATAGAACCATAAACGATCTGCTCATGTGCTGGCGTCAGATAATGTTTGACGGCAGTAACAAGACGATCCCCAACCTCAATTTCACCAGCGGGGACATAGCCATCTTCGGTCAACAGTAGATGGTTGGGTGTGCAGGCAAACTCTGACCGTCCGCGAGCCTTATTGGAATCGACGACAAATTGCAGGAAGAATTCGGCGTTGCCATTATCAAACCAGTTGACAATGCGTCTCGGTTCAAACATGCGTGTATCGGTGTTGTACGACAGCACCTCGACACCCATCTTCTGGTTGACGATTTCGCCGATCTTCTCGGTTGTGCCATCTGCCAGTACCACACGCGCCGAGTAATTGAAGCAGCCAAACATCACCCCGACTTTCTCGCGAAGCTGGTTGGTGAACATCACGGTCGTATTCGACTGTTTGATGGCACCGGATAGCTTGCGCAGCGCCTGGCTCATCAGACGGGCCTGCAAACCGACGTGAGCATCGCCCATTTCGCCTTCAATCTCGGCGCGTGGGACCAGTGCCGCCACACTATCGACCACCACCACATCCAGCGCACCAGACCGCACCAGCGACTCGGTGATTTCGAGCGCCTGCTCACCGTAATCCGGCTGCGAAATATACAGCGTATCCAGATTAACGCCAATACGCTCGGCATACGTCGGGTCCAGCGCATGTTCCATATCGACAAAAGCACACAAACCGCCCAGCTTCTGCGCCTGCGCAATCACGCTCAAGCACATAGTCGTCTTGCCGCTGGATTCAGGGCCGTAAATCTCGGTGATGCGGCCACGCGGCACCCCACCCACACCTATCGCAATATCGACCGTGAGCGAGCCGGTCGGGATGACAGCAACTGACATATTGTCGGCGTCACCCAGGCGCAGGATGGTCCCCTCGCCGTAGCGTTTGGTCAGGTCCGTGAGTGTCGCATCCAGTGCCTTGCGCTTTCCCTCATCTAGCGCACCGTCAAACATTTCGGGTTCGGGGGAAGTTTTCTTCTTTGCCATATTCGATCACTTTTCTCTAACCGTCCGGGATTTGACTATGATCGCACAAAAGTTCTAAAATTGCAAGACTTAATTCTGACGAATCCGTCGGACAAATTCATAGCCTGCTCCCAGGACGATCACCACTTGCAGCCCGACCGCGATGTAAAGCAGCACCGGCGGATCGTTGCCGCCTTCTTCGGTGATGGCTGCCGGTTCGCCCATCAGATCGTCAGGATTCGGCGCAGCGGCCACTGCCACAGGCGTCACTGTCATCGCCATCCAGCTTGAATCCGTCGGGACGGATGTTGTCGTGGGTTCAGCCGTCGCGGTCGGTGTTGGCGATGATGGCATGACGGTATAAGCCGCCAGGATCGGCACACTGTTCCCTTCGGTCGGATCGACCGTTGCGATAATGCCTTGATCCTCAACCACCGGCTCTGAGGTCACATCCGGCGGAGGACCACCGGGTGTGGGCGTGTACGTCCCATCCCAGGGCGGAATCAGCAGTACCGCACCGATTTCGAGATTATAGTGATCGTTCTCACCCAGGTGGTTCAACTCGCGGATACGCGGCAGATCGTCCCAGGTATAGCCGTAGATCAGCGCGATGTCGCCCAATGTGTGGCCCGGTTGAATTTCGTGCATGATATGACCGTAGTTATCGACACCGACCACATAGGGTGGCAGCCCCGGAACTGCACCGCCGCTGGAACGAACTGCGCTGCGAATATTCAGACTGCTGCTGCCGCCAGGATTGCCAAAAACCAGCACAAAGGCAGTTCCCTTTTCGCCGCTGGCTGAGCCAATCCCGACCTCAGTATAGTTGGTGCTGGTGATGCCCCGGTAATGAATCGGTGAATTTAACCACCAGTTCCAGGCCGTTGCTGCCGTCGCACGGGTGCCGATGTATATGTTCTCACTCACCCAGGTGGAACTATAACCGGCACGGGCGGCTCGCACACTCGGCGTGGAACCATCCGGCTGCGTGTGGCTGATCTGGCCGGTTGACGCCATCCAGGACGCCTGATTCTGTGCCGCTGCTGACAGCGCCCGATTGAGCGAATAACCCTGCACCCCCAATGAGGAGCGCAGGTTATTGATCCGTGAGAGTAGATCGCCAACAACGTCCTGACCCTGTACGGACGGTGCAAGCAAGGCTATGATCGCTAGCAACACGACAATTTTCGTCTTCATGCTGACAGTTTAACACATTGTCCGTTTGTTATCTTCGACGATTTAGCTACGCCAAAAGCTTAACGAAACTTTTTCCGGGTTCGGTGTTTAAATAAACGAAACGTTGAGAGTGTACAGGTAGTCTATGCCGTGAACGATTCCAATCAAGTCATTTTGCTGATTATTATTCTGAGCTATCTGCTGGGGTCATTCCCGACGGCATTTCTGGTTGCCCGACTGAACCGCGTCGATATATTCTCTATCGGCAGCGGCAACATGGGTGCCACAAACGCCTTACGCGCCCTGGGATTTCGCTGGGGCATTTTTGTTATGCTGGTGGATATTCTGAAAGGTGCGGTGGCGATCTACCTCTCCCGCCAGATTATACCGGATAGCAAAGCGGCGGCGACGACGGTTTCTGCCATCACGGTTATTATCGGCCATAACTGGTCTTTGTTTGCAACCATTCTGACCGGTACTCTGCGCGGCGGCAAGGGAGCCGCTACCACTTTTGGCACAATGCTGATGGTCGCGCCCTTCCAGGTTATTATCGGTATGGCAGTCATCGCAGCGGTGATCGTGGCCCGCACACGCTACGTCTCGCTCGGCGTGCTGTCGGCATTCGGCCTCGGTACAGTGTGGACAGGCGTCCTGGTTCTGCAAGAAGAAGCTGAATCCTATATTTTATTGTATACATTGCTGGTGCTGCTGCTGCTGCTGGTGCGATTCAAGGGCAATATTCAGCGCTTATTGGCCGGAACTGAGCGCCGTCTGGGCGAACGTGCCTGATTGATGCGTTGGGCCATCCTGTTGGTGGTCTACCCCCAGTTTGATGGAGTAACAACTGCTTATGAGGTGTGGCTGGTGTTCTCTCCTTGTTAGTTGTACACGTATTCAAGCAAAATACATCTAATGAACCATAAGACACTGCCCCACCCTTTCAAAAGATGGATCGACAGCGTGAACCAGATTGATATGACCTTAATCCATGCCTTCAAAAGATCGATCAACAGCGTGAACCAGACTGATATGACCCAGCCGGGGACGATTGCGCAGATGACAGGTAACGCAATCGATACAAAGCAGTGCATCCTACCTGCTTTATTTGCCTTTTCCCAGAAACGCATGGCCTGATTACACTTGAACATTGGTCTAAGCCTGAGACTGATTCGATGTTGAACAGTCGTCTGATGGCATGTCCAATCGTTCGATGTCCTCTACTTCACCACCCGCATTGGTAACTGCATCCGTCAATGACGTGGTATTTATGGAACTCTGAAGGCGTATGACCAGACAATCCGCATCGCCAGCGTCTATCCGCCGTACAGAGAGGACACTGGGGTAAGCACGCAGAGCCGCCATTACCCCCTGTCCAAATCGACGGCCTGTGATCTTCAGGCATGATTGATCCTGTTTGTTGGTCGAGCGTGTGTCAGACATTCATGCACCTGTGTTCTGATGTCTGGGTATAGGTCGGTTGCTTGTGTAGCCGCGCTTTCATGCGCTTCCAGAAGCCACGACGCATCGCACGCTCAAACAGGCCGCTGGGGGTTCTGGTCGTCATGTATGTCCGCATGGTGATGGGCCTTTCAACTTTCTGCGTGTCATTGATTTCAGTCTGTCATGGATACAGTCTCAGATCACCCGGCTTACGATCAGCCGATCACCTGGCCGTTTGACCAGTCGTTGCCTGGCTGAAGGCAAGATTTGTCACCGGCAAGAGGCTGATACCGTAGAGTCAAATCGACCAACAGGAGACATATCATGCCCGAAACCATCATCCAAACCGACCGGCTAACGCGAACATTCAATGGTGTGCAGGCACTCAACGCGCTATCCATGGACGTTCCAGCCCATTCCATTGTCGGTTTCCTGGGACCCAATGGAGCTGGGAAGAGTACCACCATCAAATTGCTGCTGGGGTTAATCCATCCGACCTCTGGCGGTGGCACCGTATTCGGCAAAGACATCGTGCATGAGAGCCGGGAAATCCGGCAGCATGTCGGCTATCTGGCGCAGCAGCCGCGCTTTGACGAGACAATGACCGCCCGCCAGACATTGCGTTTCGTAGCGAAGTTCTTCTACAGTGGACCGGCCAATGCCATCGAACAGCGCATCGAGGAGTCGCTGGCACTTGTCGGCTTATCAGACAAAGCTGACCGACCTGTGCAGGGCTTTTCCGGCGGTGAAATGCAGCGGCTTGGCATCGCCCAGGCTCAGATCAATGAGCCGGACCTCCTCATTCTGGACGAACCCGCCGCCGCCCTGGACCCGATGGGCCGCCGTGACGTACTCAACATCATGGAGCAGTTACGAGAGAAGGCGACGATCTTCTACTCAACCCATATCCTTGACGATGTAGAGCGCGTGAGCGACCGGGTCGTCATCCTGAACAAGGGACAACTTGTCGCGCAAGGGCCAATTGAAGCACTGCTGCAAGCAGAGGAAGGCGCGGTGTATCACGTCGCGCTCAAAGGTGATGTTGAATTGGCTAAGGCGCGGATCGAACGTCAGCCGTGGGTGAGTAACCTGCATATCAACCGTATGAACGGCACGACACACTGGCGTGTTGGTATCAGCGACACCGATGCGGCGAACGCGCACTTGCTGCGGCAGATACTGGAGAACGACGGCGTGCAGGTGCTGGAATATGGCCCAGAAGCCTACGAACTCGAAGACGTATTCATGCAAATTGTAAAGCAGTAAGGAGAATCATCATGACTGCAACACAGGCACTTCAACCCAAACGCCCGACCGGACGCCTGACCGGGTTCGGCAATCTCGTTTTACGCGAGAGTCGCAAATGGTGGGGCACCCGCCGCTGGTGGATGCAGGCGCTCATCTGGCTGGCAATTCTCAACGGTTTCGTCGTCTTTGGGCTGCACATCATGCCAGGGATCGTTGACGAAGCGGCGGTAGAAATGGAAGCAAACGGCAACAGCACCGCTAACCTTATGGCCGGAGAAGAGTTCCAACAGGATGTACCCAACGCAATGTTCGGGCTGGCGACATTCTTACTGCCAGTCGGTGTGATCATCCTGGTGCAGAGCCAGGTCTACGCGGAAAAACGCTCCGGCGTGGCCGCGTGGATCATGTCCAAGCCGGTAGCGCGTCCGGCGTATCTGCTGGCGAAACTGCTGGCTGATGCCGCCGGTATCCTGCTGGTGATGGTCGTTATCCAGATGATTCCCGCCTATCTGTTGATGACATCCGTCATCGAGGTGAACACCACCGATTTTCTGGCGGCGGTCGGGATGCTGGTTCTGCTGCTGCTGTTCTACCAGTCGTTCACACTGATGATGAGCGTGATCGGCAGTTCAACCGAGGTCGTGATGGGCGCGTCACTCGGTCTGCTGCTGGGCGGATTGGTGCTTAAAGACCCACTGACACGGATGCTGGATGACCTGATCTTTCTCACGCCCTGGACGCTGCCGGATGCCATCAGCCTGACGCTGTCTGGTCAACCGTTACCGGACGTGATGCAAGTGACACTGTTCGCCGTTCCGTTGCTGACACTGATCTGCCTGGGTGTGATGTTCTGGCAGTTCCGGCGACAGGAGCTATAGCCGTTTCCTATATTTCACGCATAGACAAGGACAATTGACGATGGCTACACCTGACTTAAAACAAACGGCTCAAGCCTATCTACACATACTCTGCCATGACATCAGTAACCGGCGGGTGGGCAGCGTGGGTAACCGCGCTGCGACCAACTTCTTCGCGGAAACAGCCCGTTCATCCGGTTTCACCGTTGAGATAACCGGGTTCGATTGCATGGACTGGCAGACGGATGGCGTTCAACTTACAGTCGGTGATGTCCAGTTCGAGGCGTTCGCTAGCCCCTACGCGCCTGGCTGTTCGGTCAACGCGCCGCTGGTGGTGGTGGATACGGTCGCGGCGCTGGAAAACGCCAAACTGGTTGATCGCATCGCGCTGCTGCACGGGGAGATCGCCGCGCACCAGCTCATGCCGAAGAACTTCCCGTTCTACAATCCTGACGAACACCGACACATCATCGGCCTGCTGGAACAAAAGCAGCCGCTGGCGATCATCGCAGCCACCGGACGTGATGTCGAAATGGTCGGCTCGGTGTATCCCTTCCCACTGTTCGAGGACGGCGATTTCGATATTCCGTCGGTCTACATGAAAGATGTGGACGGCGAACGTCTTCTCGATCATGCAGGCGATATAGTCAGACTGCACAGTAGGGCGCAGCGTATCCCGGCCAGAGGCACGAACGTCGTCACGTACAAGGGACATAGGCGTGATAAACGGGTGGTGATTTTTGCGCATATCGACGCTAAGAAAGGCACACCAGGCGCACTGGACAATGCCGGGGGTGTGGTCGTGCTGCTGCTGCTGGCTGAACTGCTGGCTGACTATATCGGCGATCTTAGCGTCGAACTGGTGGCGATGAACGGCGAAGACTACTATTCCACGCCCGGACACCGGCAGTATCTGATGCAGAACAAGGGCCACTTTGACACCATCCAACTCGGTGTCAACATCGACGGCATCGGCTATCACAAAGGCGCTGTTGCTTATTCGCTGTATGACTGCCCGGCGAACCTTTCACCTGTGATCGAGGAAGTGATGACTGTGGCTGATGAGATCGTCGCGGGCGATCCCTGGTATCAGGGCGATCATGGCATCTTCTTGATGCAGGGTGTTTCGGCACTGGCCTTTACGTCACAGCATCTTGACGAAATCATGACGGACATTATTCACACCGAAAAAGACACCCCGGAAATCGTCGATGCCGGGAAACTGGTATCGCTGGCGCAAGCCCTGAACACACTCATCCGACGGCTGGATGAGTCATTCACCTAATCCTGCTCGACCAGCCCATGCTTTAATGCCAGCGATGCCGCCTCGGTGCGACTGCTGGCGTTGAGCTTTGACAAAATCGTGCTGACGTGGAACTTCGCCGTTGATAAGCTGATCTCTAATGCCTGGGCGATTTGCGCGTTGGTCATACCCTCGACCATTCGCGCCAGCACCTCCAATTCGCGGTCTGTCAGATCACCTCCCAGCCTGGGTGGGCGCACACGGACACGGATCAACGACTGCGCTGCTTCCGGTGCCAGCGTCGATTTACCGGCGTGGGCGTTACGAATCGCCTCTTGAAGCTGGTTTGCCGGGATGTTCTTCAGCAGATAGCCGATGACACCTGCCTCCAACGCCGCCTGGATGCGGTCGTCCTCGCTGAAGCTGGTCAGCGCGATAATTTGAGTGTGCGGGCAGCGTTCCCGGATGCGCCGGGTCGCGGTCACACCGTCCACCTTCGGCATTTCCAAATCCATCAGCACGACGTCCGGGCATTGTGCTGTACAGAAGGTGACGGCATAATCCCCATCAGACACCTGACCGGCCAATGTCAGGTCCGGCGCGGTTTTCAACATCGCCGCCAGCCCTTCACGCACCATTTCATGATCGTCCACAATCAAAACACGAATTGTCTCACTCATCGTTTCTCCATAGTAATTTGATCTCGGTGCCTTCACCGGGATTCGTGTCAATGACAAATGTTGCCCTGATTGACGCGGCCCGTTCCGCCATAATCTGCACGCCGAAATGGCCGGCCTTGACTTCATCCGGGTAGAATCCACAGCCATCGTCCAGAATTTGCAAAACCGACTGCCGGCCATCGCAGCGCAGGCTGACAAAGGCATGTTCAGCCCTGGCGTGTTTAATGATGTTGTTGAATGCTTCCTGCACAACACGATACATTACAATTTTGACATCGTCCGGTAGATCGCAGTGACCATCTACTTTCAGATCAAATGTGACCGTACTGCGTCCCTGGGCCGCGTCGATCAACTGTTGTAGCAAGGTCTGAATGTCCGCCTGCACCAGCCGCGCCGGACGCAGTTCGATCAACAGTGAGCGCATCTCGGCCAGCGCGCCGCGTGTGAGTTGGCCCAGCCGGTAGAGCTGCTGCTGGGCGTCCATCTGATCGACCTCCCACAAATCAGGCAATGTGTCGGCGATCATGCTGGCGGAGAACAGAGTCTGCGTCACCGCGTCATGCAGATCACGCGCCAGCCGGTTGCGCTCCTCGATAGTGGCTGTCTCGCGCTCGCGCTCGCGCAACCGGGCATTTTCTATGACCAGGGCCGCCTGACCGGCAAACGCCACTGCCAGCGCGATGAGGTCGTCGGTAAAGTGCTGGCTTTCTGCATAGTAGAGCGTGACCGATCCATATGTTTCGCTGTGCGTTCGGACGGGAACTGCCAGCACCGCATTATAATCCGCTTTCAGTTGTTCCAGGGCTGCAACCCACCCCGGCGGCATATCCGGTTGCGTCAGATACGTTTCAAGCAGCTCGGTTGATGCGCGAAGGTCTGGCACGGATACCGGTTCGCCCAGAGCCACCGCCCGCCCGGTGATCGCACCACCGACCGGGATTGCTAACGCTGTATATGTTGACGCCAGCCCGTGTGATGCGCCCGCCCTGAGCATCTTCTTTTTGTCGTCCAGCAGATACAGAGCGCCCCCGCCCGTCTCCAATAGCTTTACCGCCTGTTGCACGATGAAGTCGAGAATGTCTTGCAGTGAGCGATCGGAATTCAGAACAGCAAGTCCATCGCGCAGCCCTTCGGCGATGTGGCGACGATAATCAAGCTGAAGCGTTCGTTCCGTCACCCGCTGTTCCAGAGTGGCATTGGCTACCCGCAGTTCGCGCTCGGCATCGCGGCGATCAAGCACATTGGCGACGATCCCGGCAGCGATCCGTAATAAATCGACCACTTCTCCCGGCCAGTGTCGCTGCTGCCGCACAGTGTCAAACCCCATAAAGCCAACTACCTGCCCCCGGCGTTCCATCGGCACGGCAAGCACGGATACTGTCCCCTGTTCGGCGAACTCCTCTCTTTCCGCTTGCGCTTCAGGCGGGAGATCGGCAACGCGGGGTGTGTTGAGGATCATGCCTCGCAGCAATTGTTCGTTCGACCATGCCATTGCCTCAAACGGTATATCCTGCATCCGTTCGGTCTGCGGTGCAATGCCTTCAGCACACCATTCATAGGGATTGTGCATGCGTCCGTCTTGATACACAAAGATATAGCTGCGATCCGCCTCGACAAAAGTACCGAGATCACCCAAAGCCTTATGGATGCCGGAGTCTACCATTTCTGTCGGCAGATTGATGAAATAGCTGGACATGTGCGTGAGGAGGTTTTCCAGGGCGCGGCGATAGGCAAGTGTCTCTTCCGCCTCGCAGCGGCGTGTGATATCGCGCCAGTTGACGTGAACGATATGGCGGCCTCCGAATTCGACGGCGGTCAGCAGAACCTCAACTGGGAGTAGCGAGGCATCCGCGCACTGGTGCATCCATTCAAAACATATAGTGCCTTCAGACTGAACCCATTTGAGGAGCGTCCCTGCGCTGTCCTCCGAACGACTGCCATCCGGTTGGTATTCAGGCCAGAATTTACTGGCATGATGCCCGATAATGTCGGATTTGCTGCCACATTTGAGCAATGTCACCGTCGCCTGGTTGCAATCAATCGCCACACCATCTTCAGTCATCAGCAGCAGGGCATCGCTTGATTTTTCAAATATCAACGGTAGGATTTGCTCGCGCGTCATTGCGGACCCCATCTATTGTCACCACCAGGTTGCCGTAATCATTGATGAAGTACAGGCGATCACCTGCACTGACGCGACCATAGGGCAGTTTGCGTCCGGCTGCACCACGAACGATCATCGTCTTTGACCCATCCAGCAGGCGACGCAGTTCATCTGCCTGTGCATCGACATACACGACATGATCCATCTGATTTCTCCTTCGTTATATTACGATAGCGCCTACGATCAAGCTAAAGGCAACACTGCCGACCAACCCCTTGAGGAACCCTGCGAAGTAGAAGCCATAATCACCGTATTCAGCCATGCCTTCTGTACCGGGCAGCATCAGTACCTTCGGTTGCCATGTTGCAAAGATCAGCCAGTCCAGCAGCAACAAATCAACCAGGTTGAACACGTTGAGAACGATCAACGTACTGGTGAATGATTCCAAAAAGGTGAGTGCATCTGCGTGTTTTGCCTCTAATCGAACCAGAGAAACAAACGCACCGCCGATGAGAAGGCCAATGAATACCAGCCCGACGACAATCCGCTGCTTATTCGCGGTCGTGCTCATCGGCCCGAAGGCGACTTTGACCTGTGGGGGATAGGTGCGCCAGCCGATTTCTGGATTAAATACCAGACTGCCCATTAGCACAAGACTCAGCAGCAGAGAGACTATGCCTCCGTAAAGCAAACTGTGTTCGAGCAGCAGCGAGAAGGGCATGATTATCATCACTCCGGTGTTCATTTTGCATCTAAGGACAGTATGTACGTTACTCGTGTGAGGTGCATCCGTATTCTGATCAGTCGGCTACTGGTCGTTCGGCTAGTTATTGCCTGACTGAAAGCCGTATGTATCCGTTCAGAGGGTATGTGCCGTCAAGTTTAGCTTAAGGGTTGCGGTTCAATTGCTCGCGTAATTGAGCCTGGACCAACACCTGCTGAACGTATACCTCAAAGTTTAAGCTGGTAATGCGACGAATCTTAACTATGACTTAATAGTATTCACGCATTGCCACTACGTTTCCTAAAACTCGTCTGCTATGATTCGACCGCTTTAAATGAATGGGGCGCATACTATGGCGTGTTTAGAAAATGAAGTTAACATCATACAGCGCGTTCGGGCGATCCTGCTGTCCGACAATGAGACACTGATGTTTATCAAGCGTGTGAAGCCCGACCCGCAGATCGCCCCATATTGGGTAGCACCGGGTGGCGGTGTCGAACCGTTTGACGATGGCTTGTTGGGTACGCTGAAACGCGAATTGATGGAAGAACTCGGCGCTCGGATCGACGTTCTTAGCCATGCCTTCGTTCTGGAACATGAAAAAGCCGGCAAAGCCCTGGAAGAACACTTCTATGTGTGCCGTCTGATCGACTACGATCTGCGCCTGCGGCATGGCCCTGAATTTGCAGACCCCACACGCGGATTGTACCTTCCAGACGAAGTATTGCTCTCTTTTGAAGCGCTGTCCGCTATCAATATCAAAACTCCCGAACTCCGGGACTGGCTCCTGTGCAATTTCCGCTGGCTCCGCCGCGCAGCAGCCTGATCTGGATGCGCTATTGCGCGTTGCAGCCTATGCTGGAATCAAAAGAGGGACCATATGGTCCCTCT
>CAYQJO010000101.1:0-14227 GCA_964417785.1 uncultured Anaerolineaceae bacterium
TGAGTTTCGTCACTTCACCAGATACACCAGCAGAACTACAGTGAACGTATCTGAATAATGCGAGGTTAGATCATGGGAACCATTACAGCAAAATACCAGGGTGATATGCTTTTTGAGACCAACCTGGGCAGTCATACCTGTCAAGTGGATGTACCTGCCAGCATGGGCGGCAAAGACCGTGCACCGACCCCGCCGGAGTTCTTCCTGAACTCGCTGGCGACCTGTGTGGCCGCGTTCGTCACCAATTATTGTAACCAGAACGGTATCGACGCAACCGGCCTCTATGTGGAGTTGGCCTTTGACAAAGTAGAGCATCCCACCCGCTTTGTCAATCTGGCTGCCCACATTCATCTGCCCAACGGTGACTTCAAGAAGCGGGAAGCCGCCCTTCGACGGGTTGCGGAACACTGCCCGGTTCACGAAACCATTGCCATGTTCGACGGGTTCAAGATCGACATTGCCGAGTAGAACATGCTATTCTATGGGGGACCAGCCTGATCGGAGGAAATTACATGTTGTTGATGCTGATCTCCCTTTTCTCTCTCTTTTTTCAGCAAGCCAATACACTGGACTTTGGCAGTCTCACCACCGGAGATGTGACGGCTCTGCGGGGTACATCCCTCTATTCATTTGAGGCCATCGCCGGCGATACCGTCTATGTCTCCATCACCTCGGATGACATGGACCCTTTCGTGCAATTGTTCGATCCACAAGAGACCTTGTTGGCTGAGGCTGAAGGCCAGGGTGCCTTGGTCGGTCCGATCACACTGGAAGCGGACGGCATCTACTTTATCAACGCGGGCCGCCCCGGTTGGAGCGACGCCACCGGCAGTTTCACGATACTGCTGGATCGTGCGGACGTTCAGCCCATCCGCAACAACGCCAATCGCAAATTGGAGAGCCGCAATCATGTCGAGTTCTTCCAATTTGAGGCCGAGGCCGGTGATCTTTATAGCTATCAGGTCCAGGCTGATAATGCCGTCATGACCTTGCTGGCACCGGACGGTTCGCTTGTGTTTGAAGAAGGCTTCTACGAATCGCCGGAAATGCCGCTGAGCCAGATGCCAGTGGACGGTGAATACCTGCTGGTGGTCCGAACACCGCTGCTGGAAGGCGTAGACTTCACCCTGCATGGGCAGACCATCCAACCGACCGTCCTGGAAGTTGGCGATCCGATCACGGGGGAGATCAACCGCCGTGCTTTCTTCAGTTTCGACAGTCTGGCGGGCAAGACCTGGCAGCTTGAAGCCGAATTCCCTGAAGGTGGTGATGGCTTCATGGCCGTTTACTACATGACCGGCAGGCTCTGGTGGGATACGCAGTTGGTTTATGACTACGACAGTGGGGCAAATGGCAATCCACGTATTGCGCCATTCATCGCCCCCGAAGACGGTACCTACTATGTCATGCTGGATTTTACGTCCTATGAAAGCGATGTTGAGGCCGTTGAATATACCCTGAGTTTCCGTCCCGGCACCCAGATCAGTCTGGCCCCGGATGCTGAGATCGTGGAGACCATCTCCGCCGAAACCGGCAACATGGCGTTCACCTATAACGGTACGGCGGGTGAGATCATCAGCATTCGTCTGACGCGCCTGTCACAAGCGGGTTCTCCCGGTATCAGCGTATTTTCGCCAGAGAACGAAATCGCCAACTTCACCGGATACGCGGCCCGAAGTGCTACCTTTGAGCTTGAACTGGCGTTTGATGGCTTGTATCTGTTCACGGTTTGGGATGCCTCGTATTCGGGTGAGGAGATGACCTTTTCGTTGATGCTGACGAGCATCAAATAAGCTTAACTGTTCACCGGAAACAATTTCAACTAGACTGTAAGAAAATCGGTGGCGAGGCCAGCCCTCGCCTTTGAGAGGTATTTTATTTATGTCCAGGATCACGGTCGTACTGCCAACCTATAATGAAGCCGAAAACCTGCCTCATCTGATTCCGGCACTGCTCGAACTGCCGCTGGACGATCTAAGCATACTGGTGGTGGACGATGGTTCACCCGATGGCACAGGTCAAATCGCGGATCAATTTGCCGGCCAGTTGCCCGGACAGGTGAACGTTCTGCATCGCACAGAGAAAGCGGGCCTGGGACCTGCCTATATCGCCGGATTCAAGCAGGCCCTGGCGATGGGTACGGACTACATTGTGCAAATGGATGCGGATTTCTCGCACCAACCTAAATACATCCCTGTGATGTACGATCTTATCAACCGGGGAGCCGATATGGTGATGGGGTCGCGTTTCATTCGCGGTGGCAGTGTGGACTCATCCTGGGGTGCCTACCGCAAGTTGTTAAGCTGGTGGGCCAACCGGCTGTACGTCCCCACTATTCTGCATATTCCCGTCTACGACGCGACTGGCGGCTACCGGCTGTGGTGCAGCGAGACATTAGTCGGCATGGACCTGGATCGGGTACACAGTAACGGATATGTGTTTCAGGTGGAGATGGCCTATGTCGCAGTCCGTCTGGGATACAAAGTAGTCGAAACGCCGATACACTTTCCCGACCGCCAACGCGGCGAGTCCAAGATGGACTCGCGTATCGCATTGGAAGCGGCCATGCGTGTCTGGGAGATTCGCCGGCGGCATCATAATCTCAATCCGTTGATGCGACGGCAAACCAACTATGCTGTGACGGATACTCAGGTTTGATCAAACGAGGTGACGACCCGCCGGACGCCGGGGACACTGCCCACATGCTGAACCAGTTGCTCCAGATCGGCGTCATCGGGTAACGTGCCATAGAGTATCACGGTCCCATACTCCAAACGGGCAAATACCCCATAGGGCAGGTCTCGTGCCGCCGTCAGGCGCAAGTTCTCATCGCTGTAAAACTCACTTGCGTCAACGCTAATAACACCGTGTACTTCCGGTACACGGCTCATCACATAGCCATGGGTGACAGCGGTCCTGGTGTAACCGTTGATTATGACATGACCATCCTCAACCGTGACTTGAATATGGTGGCGATCATTCACCACTGGCGGATAATCACCGAGAACATGATGAATATCGGCCTCAATGTCGATATCCGGGCGCGTGGTTGTTAGCTCTTTCATAATTTTTTTCCTTAAACAACAATATCAGCCAACATTATAGCGTCAGCCATCAAGCACATCAAATACACGCGGTGCAATTAACCAGACCAGGGTTCCGTGCAGCCCGGCACGATCAAACAGATCGATCCGTGCCAGACCACCTTTTTTCATGGCGACGGTAGCCCCACTCAGGGCATTTACCACCCCGCTCATCGACGGTTCATGGCCGACAAACAGGACTTCCGCATCATCCGGCAAATCAGCGATCAGACTCCGAACCGCTGCAACATCAAAGCCAAAATTGACTTCATCGCGAATTTCAACTGACACATTTAATGCCCCCGCGACAATCTCCGCCGTGCGCTGTGCGCGAATACGTGGGCTGGCGAAGATTTGGCTCGGCTTGATCCCCAGCGCAGCCATTACACGGGCAGCGGTAGCCGTCCGGGTTTCACCTCTGGCGCTCAACCGGCGATTGTAGTCGTCCATACCGTCTTCAGCATCACCATGTCGTAAAAAGTACAATTTCGTCATTTTCGTTCCTTCCTGGAATCCAAAAGGGGCGTCCTCGGACGCCCCTTCCGCAGTTGACCTACGAACTAGACTAGAAGTTCGACAGGATGTTGGAGAAAACGTTGCCGATTGCCGGCCCCAGGAGGGTCAGAATGACAATCACGACAACTGCGACGAGTACGAGGATGAGCGCATATTCGACCAGGCCCTGGCCTTCTTCTTGAGGTCTGTACAGCATGATAATTACTCCTTGAAGATGAATTAGATAACTACAATCTGTAGCTTGATTACATAGTAGCATAGACTTTGTGTGAATGTCAAAGGGGTGTGATCTCAACTTTACAAGTTTTTACATCTACCATGAAAACCGCAAAAAAAGGGCGTTTTTGATGCTGTTTTTCTGTAAAAGATTATCATATACCACGCGCAATTTGTTAATAAATGCTTATTTACCCGGTAGACAATACCCGGAAAGCCGATTCGGGACCTTAAGTTTTGTCTGGGAATTGTTGATAAATGTATGGAATTGGTCAAAACCCTTAAGATTCTGATGGCGGTATGGATTGCAGTTGCTGGTGCAACTCATCGACTGCTATTTTTAGCGCCGGATGTTCCAGAGATGGGTGTTCATTAAGCCGGCTGACTGCATATTGATCGTTCATGTTGCTGGCGTAAATGGCCGTGACACTATGTTCGGTCAGATGGCGCAGGATATAGGGATACTCCTGGCGGGCATGATACGTGACTGCATCCAGAATGGTCTTCATAGATTGTTCGCGGCCATCCACTCGGATCGTCACCGCATCCTGGTTGACATTTGCCTGATCGGCAGCTTCATGAACGGCATCAACCAGACCCGGTATGGGTTCAACCCAAAACCGTAGTGACAGATGGGGGATGGCTTCCTGACCGGTCACGGTCGCTTTCAGGACACGCCAGAAGGCTTTTGCATAACGGAACATGGTTTTTACGACACTTGACACACACAGTTGAGCGCGGATATGATTTCTGCGCTTCGGTATTGTTCCATATGATGCTTAACCTTCGATGATAATTAGGACGCTATGCCTGACTGGATGCAATCGACACTCAACGCCTACCCGGCATTGATCTGGGTCTTTGGCGGTATGGGTTTGCCCTGGGCATTGGTCGTTTTGCCCCGTCGCGATTGGTCAAATCGTGTGATGGTCGCCTGCCTATCGCTGGCGTTTGGTCCGGCGCTGCTGACGGTATGGATGTTTGTCCTCGGTACACTGGGCATGAACGATGACCCCGACCCAGGTGCAACGATCAACCCCATGCAAACCAGTGTCCTCGATCATGTTGGCGGCACGGACTTGCTGCAACCGGGCAACATTCTGGCCGGTACCCTCATGATCGCCGGATTGGGATTCCTGCTGGCCTGGATCAAGGTCCGACGAACGTCAGCCCCATCACAATCACCGTCAGAGCCGTTAGCGCCCTTCCAGGTGTTTCTACTCGCCCTGATTGTTGTATCGCTGGTTGGCCGCTGGATCATCACATCATGGCTGTCTTTTGGTGCCTACGATCCGCTGTGGGTTTACGGCTACCAGGGGCGTATTTACACGCTGCTTGGCTATATCCCGGCGGACATCGGCTACTATCCGCAATTCCTGCCGCTGCAATACGCTTACGGCCAGATCGTCAGCGCCGGTGGCATTGACGACCATGCGGCACGAGCGGTTCTGCCCTTTCTACAAATCGGCAGCATCCTGGCAACCTATATCCTGGCATCGCGCCTGTTCAACCGCAATACCGGCCTTATCGCGGCAGCCCTGTGGGCGCTGTACCATCATTTCGGCTACTGGACCCGTGTGGGCGATCTGGAGATTCCGTTAGCCTTCCTGTTTACTGGCGCAGCCGCCTTTTACCTCGTCGCCTGGACGGAATATAACCGCCGCTACGCCGTCATCGCCGGTCTTTTCCTGAGCATCGCCCTATGGACCAAACCGACCGCCGGTGCACTCGTCTGGGGGATACTCCTAACGGTCCTGGTCGAGTGGGTGCGGGTGCGTGACCTACGCATCTGGCGGCGGCGCTTTGAGATCGCCTTTGTCACCGGACTCGCCACCATCCCGCTCGGCGGACTCTGGTACGTGCGCAATATCCTTATCGGACATGCACCGATCAACTTCCCGCCGCCGTTCTGGCTGACACAGGCCATGCGCAGCGGGGCCGAGTTTGGCTGGCCGCTGTTGGCCCTGGCGCTGCTGCTGCTCTACGTGTATATCGGCCCGACCCGCTACCGGCCCAACATCCGACCGGCAGTAATCGGTATTGGCCTGGTCGCCCTGGGTCTGGGACGGACGATCCTGGAACCGGCACGCATGAACGGTCTGGAATGGCTGCTGTTCATCGCCGGAATCGCCGTGCTGGCTCTGCTGCTGGCTGATTTTGCATTCGCCCATATCACTCGCAAAATGTCCAGGCAGCTTGCTACCATCGGCTGGGCGTCACTGCTGGCCTTGCCATACTTCGTGACATGGTTTTACTCCTACAGTTATCACTACCGGCTGTCGTTTGCCATTGTACCGCTCATGCTGCTGCCCTCGGCGGTGATCCTGGCGCACTGGTTCACACCGGAGCGGGTACAGGCGTTTACGCTGCCGCTGCGAACGGCCTTTTACGCGGGGATTCTTCTGGTGAGTCTGCCCGGTGTTGGTATTGCCATCTACGATGAGGCGCTCGGATGGGACTGGTTGTGGTATGACGATAACGAACCCGGTTCCAGCCTGCTGGAAGTAGTGGACACACTCGAAACCTACATGCAAAATCACGACGAACCGCTGGCAGTGGCGGCTCCCGGCCTGCAACCCCTGCCATTTTTCTTCCCGTTGGAAGATATTCGCGTCGCCGAAATCCCATATGATCTGGAACAAATCGCGGATGCGACCCATTTTATCGATAGTTCCGCTGCACGCCGCGCCTATGAATCCGGCGGAATCATGAACCCGGTGTTCACCAATCTGCGCCGCGAAAATGTCGCCAGCCGGGTTGGCACCTTCCATGATCCGGAGTCGTTCTACGATGTCTACGAACTCCATCTTGAACGGCGATTTGAGCGCCCGAAAGTCGAATTTGTGCTGGAAGACGAGGTGATCTTCGGCGGATTCGTCCGCCTGATCGGCTACAGCTACAATACCGACACCTTCGCCCCCAACGGTGAGCGCCCGGTGGAACTGTATTTTCTGTGGGAAGTGCTGGACGAGGTAGCAGTGGATTACATGATCTACGTCCACCTGCTCAAAGAAAGTACACCCAACACCGTGTGGGCCACTCGCGACGGCCCGGTGAACAAGCCCATCGGATGGGAACTGAACTATTACTCAACCCTGTTCTGGGAACCCGGTGAGTACATTGTGGACCGGCGCGGGTTTTACCAGTCTGGTGCGCCCGCCGACGATGACTATTACCTGCGGCTGGGCTTTTACGATCTGGTGACAGGTGATCGGGTCCCCGTCACGGTCAACGGAGAATCAGCCGGTGATGGCTACCGGCTGGACGGCTATTTTGCCGTTGCCGAATAGACCAAGCTAAAACGGCGACTCGAAGTCGGCCAGGAAAGGCAGATTCCGGTCCTTCTCCGAAAGCAGCGGATTGTCACAGGGCCACTCAATCGCCAGCGTTGGATCGTTCCAGCGCAGGCCACCCTGTGCGTCTGGCGCATAATACGCATCGACTTTGTAGGCCACCAGCACATCGGTCGTGAGTGTACAAAATCCGTGTGCAAACCCCTTCGGGATATAGACCATATTGTTGCCGCTCAATTCCACCGCTGCCCATTGACCGTAAGTGGGCGACTCTTTGCGCAAATCGACCATGACATCCAGTGCCACCCCGGCGATGACCCGCACCAGTTTGGTCTCATTGTGCGGCGGATACTGGAAATGCAGGCCGCGCACCGTGTCCTTCTGGCGAGAAAGCGACTGGTTTTCCTGAACCCAGTCGGTCACCATGTCGTGCTGCTGGAACAACTCGGCCCGGTATGTCGTGACGAAATAACCGCGTGCGTCCTCAATGGGCGACAGCGTAATCTCATAGGCACCCGCGAGGGGCAAAGGTTGTATCTCGATAATGGTGTTTTTCCTTTCTTGCTGCATCATTCTAACCACAGTTCCAGGTAGATAACAGGGGAACCGTCGATCTTGACCGTCCGCACAGCCCGGAATCCCAACCGGCGATACAGACGCAGTGCCGGTGCATTGGCCGCGCCAATCTCAATCCGTTTGCACCGCATCTCTTCAGCACGGGCAATCAGATGATGGATCATCTGTGTCCCCCATCCCCGCCGTCGCTGATCTGGAGCCACCACCAGATCAGCGATTTCAGCACCATCGGACCAGAGCGTCAACTGACCGTAGCCGAAAACCCTGCCGGCATCATCGACCAGCACCGCGCCATACCCTCGTCCCTGACCGACCTGGTGCAGAATCCGGGCGACAAGCTGGTAAACCGCTGATTGGGAGCGCTCCGGCCACAACGGCGTCAAACCCGGTACATCGCGCAGGGTCACAGGCCGCATCATGCGACAAATGCGCGAGAACGCGCTTTCAGGTTGTTGTTGAACCGCTGTAAGAACATATCCACAAAACTATCGATGCTGTAGCCAACCAGAAACGCCGTTTGCCATTCGACATCGCCCATCAAAAACAGCAGACCGGCAAAGCCCACCCACAAAAAGGCGATGCCGATAATGATGCCGGACTCGTTGATATGAATCCAGGCGAACCAGTCCTCAATTGCCAGCAGCGAGCGGTTGCTATTGGTGCGGGCCTGCTTGATCGCATCCACACCGATATGGGCCACACCACCCACAACAACAAATGCATATCCCACCAGCAGATTCAGAGTCTCGTCGTCCTGGACCGGCCAATCAGGGAGATCAACAACCTGACCAATCTGGCCGATCACGAACACCAGCAGCGCCCCGGTCAGCACCGCCAGCGCGATAAAGATATAACTCCACCGGCGGCGGGCCGCGGTGCGGGCAGCATGGTAGACCACGCCGTTCTCGACATCGACAATGCCGTTAGGCAGCGACACCGGGCGAGCATGAATGTATTCCAGGATCGCCTGCCGGTCCTCGTCATCCGCGACTTCATCGGCAAAGCTGGCATGGAAGTCGAGCCGCTGGCCGATTCGCAGTTGTTCCAGATGTTGGGTCAGCCGACTGGGGATGGTCAGCAGACCACAATGATAGATCAGCCGGTCCAGGTCAGCGACGGTATTGTGTGCCAGCCGCAGCACTTCACCCGCCGCAGCGATAGCAGCCTCGCCGGAGGGCAGTGAGCCGTCCAGAGCCGGATTCGGGACCGGCGGCCAGGTGAGAGTGGCCCGCTCCCAGAAGTTCTCGATATGGGTGATTTCGTCACCGTAACGGTCGTAGAGACCCGGATTCTCCCCGACCAGTTCGCGCAGTTCGGTCAGCCTTGCATTGATCTGGACAGCGTTGTAATCGTAGATGGGTGTCTGGTCCTGCAGGGTTTCCAGAATCTCGTTAGCCCGCATCTCAGCATCGACCAGGGCCTCTTTTTCGAGCATCTCCATCAGCGTCCGGCGTAGATTCTGCACTTCTGCCCGCATATCGCGCAGAATACCCAGCAGCCGGGCATGGCGCTCCTGTTGGCTCATCGTTACCCCCTATCAAAATCGTCTCTACCGGAGTATAGCACGCAGCGCCGCCAGCAGGGCATCCGCGTCGGCCTCGGTGTTATAAACCTGGAATGAAAGCCGCAGCAAGGTCTGTTCATTCCAGGTGACGACCGGAGCCACAATTTGATAATCGTAGAAAAGCTGGTCGGTCGTCATCGGTGGAACCGGGATCGTCACCATCTGTGCGAAGGCATGATCCGGTACAGCAACTGGCAACCCGGTCAAAGCGGCAACGCGATCTCGTGTCGCCATTGCCAGATCATGGCAGCCCTGGCGCAGGTCCGGCCAATCATACCCGCTCATGAAGTTGATGGCCGCCGGGACCGACAGAAAAGCCGCTGGATCGTCCGTCCCCGACCACTGCAAATGATCGACATAGGTCTCGCCCCGGCCCCATCCCCAACTGATGACCACCGGTTCCACCATCGTATGATGTTCTCGCCGAGTGTAAAGAAAACCCGCACCTTTGGGCGCACACATCCATTTGTGGCAGTTGCCGGTGTAAAAATCTGCGTCGATACCGCGTAAATCCAGATCAAGCTGGCCCGGCACATGCGCCCCGTCAATCACCGTCAGAATCCCCTCGGCCCGCGCTCGCTGGCAGATGGCCTCCACCGGAAAGATCAACGCCGTCGGCGAAGTGATATGGCTGAGTGCGATTACACGGGTATGGGGTGTCACCGCCTGCCACAGATGATCGACAAACGCCTGGGCATCACCGACCACCGACAACGGTATGGACTGGCGAACCAGGGTCGCGCCGGTCTTATCACACACATATTTCCAGGTGAAGTCCACAGCACCATATTCATGGTCGGTGGTCAATACCTCATCGCCAGGCTGTAGACTCAGCGACCGTGCCACAATGTTGATCCCGGTGGTGGCGTTGGTCACATACACCAGATCGTCCGGGTCTGCATGGACGTAATCCGCCAGTGCAGCGCGGGCTTCATCCAGCAGTGGGTGTATCCGGTAGCTGAAAAATGCGACCGGCTGGCGTTCCAGTTCACGCTGCCAGTGCTGGTAGGTTTCAAACACCGGTACCGGACAGGCACCAAATGAACCATGATTGAGAAACACAACATCTGAATCAAGCAAGAATTGATCTCGCATGAAAAGCTCCCTAAAAACGTAAAAAACTGGACCTTAGCGCCAGTCTTACTGTGAACAACCATTGAAATCAGGTATAATAAATTTAAACAATCAATTCTTGCTTCATTGTGAGGGCGTCATGAGCATCTGCGTTTCATGGGACGATGAAAACTTCAAAAGCATCCTGTGCTACACATTCACGGGCATCTGGGATTGGTACGACTTCTCACAAGCCAGTTCATCCGCCTTCCGCATGATCGACGAGGTCGCGCATGAAGTTGGCATCATCTTCGATATGAGCCACAGTCTCGATATTCCGGTCGGTGCGTTAGCTGCGATGGAACGGATGCTCACCTATGCACCGTCCAATCTGGGTGTCATGGTGGTGGCCGGGGCCGACAAAATCACCCGATACACCTTTGCTATGCTCATGCGCATGGACAGCAACCTTCACAATCAAATGACCCTCACCCGGTCGGTTGACGAGGCGAGGGCCGTTTTGTTTGACTATTATGCGGCTAGCGCGGCCAGCTATACTGCACTGTATACGTAATCACCGCCTCCGCGTCGGGAGCCACATCAACGCGGAACTCGATAGTATGGGCGTTAAGCTGCTCGTAGTCGTGCGACGCGCTCAGGATTTCCCAGTTGCTCCAACGGAACAGGCGCTCCGGTACGCGAATCTGGACTGTCTCGCTGTCTTTGCGATTGCGCAGCCGAATCTCGTAGGTCTCCTGCAACACATTGCTGCTCACCAGACGGAAATCCGTCTGCACCCGCTCGCCGACCAGATCGAACGCATTGCCCAGGAAGATATTCACGTCCTCGCCTTTGGGCGTGTGGTCGATGCGGTTTTCACCGATCAACAGCGCTGCGCCATCAATGTCTTCCTGATAAACGCGCACCCGTCCGGCGGGCAAATCGGCACCCAGTCCCGCCTCTTCCCCGGTAGAGAATTCCAGGTAATTCTGAACATCGGTCACACCCGTCTGGCCGTAATACTGGTCGGAGATGGGACTGCCATAACCATAAAAGGGTATGCTGCCATTATAGACGAAGTAGCTGTTTGCCGGCACACCGGTACCGCTAACGAACTCAACCTGCTTGGTCTCGTTGTTGCCCACCGTCACCGGACGCCCGATTTCATACAGACGGTACTGTGAGAACTCGCGCTGGGCCACATTTGGCGCAGCCGGAACTGCCCTGGCGGCTTCCATCTCTTCCCTGGCAAAATCCATCATTACATCCTCCTGCAGACGGTTCACATCGCCAGCGATGAGCTTGAGTTGTGCGTCACGGTAGGCGGTGCCGCTGGTGTTGGTGACCGTGACCCAACCGTTCACATCGACGGAAGTGTTGTCGGTTGCCAGCAGCACAATGTAATCTGCCGTCCAGGTGATGCCGGAGGTCAGGTAGGTCAGTTCGACATCCTGTGGGCCGGTCTGACTGCTGAAAACCATCCAGCGCAGCGTAGGCCGGGTGATGAGGCCATCGGGCAAATCCGGGAAGCGGATATTGACGACCGATGTGCTTGAGATCACCACCACCTCGCCGTTGGGGTCGCGCAGGATAATATCGCCGCCGCGCCCGCTGAGAAGCTGGCCGGTGAAGACCGCATTCTCGGTTGTCACTTCGATGGTCTCATCCAGGTAGCGTTGTAACAGCGCATCGCTGTTGACCAGATCGTAGACGTAATTCTGCTCCATGACGACCGTTCCGTCCGGATCGGTCAGCGATTTGAAGCTAACGGAAGTGGCGTCAATACCGGAGGCGACATCGGTAAAGTCGATGATGTTGGTGCCTTCGGCCAGTTCGAACGTGCGGCGGTCACGGATCAGCGCCGTTCCCTGATTGTAGGCCGTCACCGCGACATCGGTGGGCGGCTCTTCCGCTTCGTCCTGAGCACGCGCCGGCAGCACCGTCAGGAACACAAGACAACACAGCAGTACGATTTGCTTCATAATATTTCAGCCCTCTCTTATTGATCTATCTGGTGAGAAGACGTCGCAGCGATGGGTATGGTTCCCGGTTTCAGGATTTCATCGCCCGAACTTTGGTCGCCGCATCCGCGACTACCGCGTCGAACATCTCGTTCATAATGGCATCATCGACCTGATACAGCCCACCGAAGTTGCCATCACCGAGGACTTCACGGGCGGTGAAGCGCTCGGTCAGTTGATCGGTATCGACCGGCGTCTTTTCGCCTTGTGGGGAGTCGCCCACCCGCACAAAAGGAAAATTTTCGCCCCAGTTGGCGTGGTTGATGCTCAGATTGTGCTTGCTGGCAACAGTCGTCGCCGCATCGGATTTCCACCAGTCATACCACACAAACTCACTGGTACCGCCAGCGGCGAAATCATCCAGTCGGCGCGGCTGCACATTGCCACCATGCCCGTTCATCACGAAGAACTTGTGGAACCCCTGGTGAAAGAGGCTCTCGAAGATTTCCAGAACCACCCGCTCAAATGTAGACTGGCTCAGGGTGATGGTGCCAGGAAACTCGCCGAACATATAGCTGACACCAAAGTTGACCGGCGGTGCCACCAGCACCTTCTCACGCTCGGCCACCGCATCGGCCAATCGTGCAGCAATCAATACATCGGTCATCAAACTGAGATACGCATGTTGCTCCGTCGCCCCGGTGACCAGAATCACCCGGTCGTCGGTCTTGAGGTAGTTGTCAACATCCATCCAGTTAAGCTCTTGGAGCCGCATCGGTCGTCTCTCCCTGCTGCACAAACATCGAACTATTATAATGCCAGCGGTAAACGAAAGCCAAACGTACTGCCGGCATGGTGTACACTTTCCGCAATGATCGTCCCGCCAGACCGCTCAACAATGTTCTTGACCAGGTACAATCCCAGTCCCGTTCCCTCAATATCACCACCCTTAACCTCATCGGCCCGCGTGAACGGCTTAAATAAATCCAGCATTTGATCTTCCTCTACACCCATTCCCGTATCAACAATACGCAGAACCGCCTGATCGCCTTCAATTTGCAGATGAACACCAATTTTACCCCGGTCGGGTGTGTATTTGATGGCGTTGCTGACCAGATTGCCCACCGCCTGGCGCAAATGGGCGCTGTCAGCACGGACATTGACCGGCAGTGCTGGCACAGTCTTTTCGAACTGCTGTGATTTCAGTTCGACACTGTGGATGAGTTCGCCGCAGGCATCATCCACCAGTTCGCGCAGATCAAACACCACCTGCACCCCCTCGCTCAGGCTGTTCTCGATATTTTCCAGTGAGAGAAAATCCCGTGTTAGCTTCGCCATGCGCCGGGAAGAATCCAGGATGCGCTCCACAAATTTCGTCTGGTCGGGTGTAATAGCCGGACCGAGAACACGCCGCAGAAGCGATGCATGTGTCAAAACAACCGCGTTCAGGTTGCCCAGATCGTGGGCGGCGATGCGGATCATGTCGGTCTTAAGCTGTTCCAGGCGGCTGACTTGCTCGTAAACGGCCTGAAGTTCTTGAATTTGATCCTGCGACGCTTTATACAAATAGGCGTTTTCGATGGCGACGGCAACACGGGCCATGACCAGCTTCAAAAAGCGAAACACGTCATTGGTGAAGCGTTCCGCCCGGTCTGTCTTCAGATACAGCACACCGATTAAGCGGTCAACCGAGTTCAACGGCAAGGCCATTGTGGCTTCGGGAGCGTCATCTGTATGCAAACGGGCGCGGCCATCGGCCAGGATTTGCTTGAGCAGCGGCAGGTCCGGCAGATCGTCCCCGGCGGCCAGTTGAAAGCTGCCAATCGTCTCGACCATACCGATCTTGCCCGAGTCGATCAACAGGATGAAACCCATGCTGGCACCGCTCAACCGTACCCCCGCGTCCAGCGCCACCGCCAGCCCCAGGCCGGCGACGACCATGGCGGGCGCCCACAGCACCGACCA
>CAYQJO010000102.1:0-14177 GCA_964417785.1 uncultured Anaerolineaceae bacterium
AGGGGTAATCTTAGCACGAGAGTTAGTCGCCGCCCCCCCGAATTCTGTCACCCCCACATCGTTGAAGAACTGTGGGCGCGTCTGGGCTTCCCCTTCAGTATCCATACCCAGGACTGGCCCGAATACAACGCGGACAAAGCCGTTGAGGACAGCATCAATCTGGTGGTGATGGTCAACGGTAAACCGCGTGGTGAGGTGCAGGTGAAACCCGACATCGATAAAGATGCCGCTATCGAAATGGCACTGGCGAGTGAGGCCGCGAAGCGCGTCCTGAACGGTGGTGAGCCGAAGAAGGTGATCTATATCGCACCACGTAAAGGCCAGGAACCGAAGGTCAACATTGTCGTTTAGCGTATTCGTCGTAAGGGCGCAGCAGCAATGCGCCCTTATATCCACTCACAAATCACAGCGAAGAGGAAACGTTTATGACCACACTTCCGCGAGAAAACCCGTTTACGACCTCACAGACGAACGACCGTGTCGGCTTTTACTGCTGGGGCGGGCCAGGGACGATTCGTATGATTGAGGTGAAGTATTTCAACCCGGCCATCGACATCGACAGCCACATGACCTGCTACGATTATGACTATGTAGCCAGAGTCCAGGAGTTGTTCGGCGTCACCGATTTCTGGGTGTCGTATTCCTGGGGTTTCTCCGATGAGACCGAAGCCGGCGACCGCCGCTTCATTATCGACCGGCTGGACAATTTCAAGCGGCTCGGCATCCGCGTCCACGCCTACATCCAGGGGCCGAATCTGGTGTTTGACGAGTTCCGTGATAAAGACTGGTGGGCGCGGGACGAGAAAGACCGCACCATCACCTATTATAGAGGCCGCTGGCAGTGTTCCATCCACGCACAAGAATACCGTGATTACGTCCTGGGCAAAATCGAAGACCTGCACGGTGTTGGCTTTGACGGCATCTTTGTCGATAACATCCAGCATGGTCAGTTGGGTGTCCCTATGCCACGCGGAGAAACACCTTTTGTCTTTACTGGCGACCGGTCCAGTTTTGCCCGCAGGGCCTTCTACGCCGAACATAGCGCAGACATCCCCGATGACCTGGAACGCGATCCTGAGTTGACCGACACTTATCTGAATTTCCGCATAAAATCGAACACGGAGTATGTGGCGCTGCTATCTGACGCCGCTCACCGGGGTAACATGGAATTCGGCACAAATTTCTACGATCCCAAATTTGACCCGACCCACGTCTATGCTATCGACCTGGAAGCGATGGTGGCACATCAGGATTATGTGCTGTTCGAGAATCATGCACTGCCGGAGAGCGATGGCAGCCGCCATAACGAGTACATTGAAGAAATTGTCGCTGAGCGGAACTGGAACAAGCCAGCGTTCCTGGTGAGCTACCGGGAGGGCGTCGGGATGGCTCCGCAGTTCTCACAGGAGGACCTGGATAACCTCTTCAGCGAAGCCGTACAGGCGAATTTTTCACTGTGTCTGAAAGGGAGCGAGTTCACCACCAACGGCGTATGGCACTGCATGTACCTGGATGACTACGCAAGCCCAGAACGCAATAAACCGCTGCCGCGCCTGCCTTTATCCGCCGAGCCGGATGTTATCTATCCGTTGTTGAAGATCAGGCTTCTGCGGACCCTCGCCAAACGCTACTACAACCCAATATTTCGCACCGTGTTTGAATGGCGCATTTTCCGGGATATTCTCAATATTGTTTATGATCGGGTGCTGAAATAGTCGCACACGGTATACCGTGCTTTGGCTCTATATGAATGTTGCTGCAATATCGACTGCGATGTGGCGATCATGATATGCAATGGGACCGCAATGATGGCGTGATGTGCATCTGTCTATGACCAAAGCACGCTATACCGTGTTGGTTTAACAATACACCAAACAGGTCCATTTTTACTACTATTTTATACTTGATTCGGAATTTATTTACGTTATTCACAAATCAACCTCAACCAGGATGAACGCAGCCACATTATGGCCGATCACACACCGTTCGCCATCCACATCCGTCTTGATCGGACCGTCGAAGGGGTCCTTCTCGATAACCACAATTCTGGCCCCCAGTTTGAAGCCCCGTTCCAGAACATGTTGCAGGATGTCCTGATTATCCGAGAGTAGTCGTCCGACTTTACCCTGCTGGCCCGGTTCCATTTGCGTCAGCGGGATCATCTCGCGGCGGGAGACGGTACCATCGGCACGCGGAATCGGATCGCCATGCGGATCGACACGCGGATCATTGAGTACCTGCACGATGGCTTCGATAAAGCGGTCAGAGACGACATGTTCAAGCTGCTCGGCGTCCGTATGGACCTCATGCAGTTCGTAGCCTAACGCTTCCACCAGATAGGTCTCGATCAGCCGGTGCCGCCGGATCACGCGCAAGGCCACCGCTTCACCTTCGTCCGTCAGGACCACACCATAATATTTGCGATAGTCCACCAACCCGGCATTGACCATACGCCGTGCCATATCGGTCACAGATGGCGCAGCGATCCCCAGCGCATCCGCCAGGGCGTTTGTCGAAGCCCGTTCCATTTTCTGTTGCAGTACATAAACCGCTTTGAGAAAGTCTTCAACCGACTCCGTTACTTTTTCCGTCATAGCTATTCTCCTGCACGCCGCACTTCCACCTGGATCGTCGCTTCAGAGGTATTCCCAACCGCATCAAACGCCACTGCCGTAAAGACTTCAGTGCCGGTTCGGTTAATGAGGTGTTCGTAACCGAAGGGATAATCCTCATCCACACCGACAAATTGTCCGTTACGATAGAATTCGACCCGTTCACGGCGATAATTATCTGTCACTTCAGCCACCAGCGGGATTACCCCATCGTCCGGCCAGAGATAGACCTGACCCGGTTCACCCGCTGATAACACAACGGCTGGCGGAATATTGTCGACAATCACCTGCTTGATGTCGGTCTCGAACGTTCCATCGCGCATCGTGACGGTCAGCCGCAAAGCGTAGGTACCATCCAGCGTACTGGTATCCCACATACCCAGGCTGGTACCGGGGAAATAGCTGTCCTGCGCTTCACCGATGTCGATCCAACCGCCGGGATTAGCTCCCTGCCCATAGGCCAGTTGATACGTTACCATCCCGGCGTTATCGACACTGCCACGAATATCGACCAGACCGCCAACCACATCAAAATTCTGTGGACGCAGAATCTCAGCAGAACTGACGATCTCCGGTCGGCTGTAGGTGTCGTAGGTGGCAGGCGGCAGCGGTAGATTGTTGGCCTCCCACCAGTCCATCGCCTCCGCAGGGGGGATGAAATAGGCACGGGTACGGCGCAGTCCCGCCGGTGTGTTGACCGTCGCAAGCTGTCCGGTCTGCGTGTTGACCTCATAGGTGCGCCAGTAAGTATCCTCCGGCGGTACCTGACCGGCGGCCAGGAACAATTCAGCCCGCGTATCGCAGGCATCCGTCGGTGCCATGCCGGAAATCTCACATACCAGCGCCTCGGTGATGGTGTCGGGGCGCGGCCAGCTTACACCGGGCAGGCTGTCGCGGTCGTGGATATAGTCGGTGATGGCCCGCCACAAAGGTGCCGTGCCACCGATGCCAAAACCATCCAATGTCATCTCACCGCCGTCACGCCGGTCAACATGAACACCGGTGACAAGCTGCGGCGTGTAACCGACGGTCCAGCCATCCTGACGATTGGAGGTCATACCGTAAACGACAGCGGCAGTACGATCCGTTTCCAGGACATTGCCCTGGCCCAGCGTCGTCCAGCGGGTAGCCGGGTCCGCCAGCACGTCGTTGACGATATAGGCCACCTCGGACGACAGCAGCGGCACCGCATAGGGTACAGCCACACCGTCAATCACCATCGGCGTCTCACCGTACTGCCAGAGCAAATTGCCGGCAGCATCCTCAATGCGCAGCACAGCGGTTGGATCGTGGCCGCGACCGCTGTCGGGCGAAACTGGCAGGCCGTGTACCTGACCCAGACTCGCCAGTGTAGCATAGGCATAACTTACATCCATCACGGATACGCTGCCGCCGCGTTCCAGCAGCGAGAGATCATAGACGCCATTGAGGGTGTCGATGCCCATTGGAACCGCCGTGTTGCGCAGCACCGTGTTTAAGTTCAGCACATGGGCCACCTGAGCGACGGGAGCCAGCAAACCCGCGCCCATCGCATCGCGCAGGCTGATTGGTCCCCGTTCCGCGCCATCAGGGTTGTTGGGGAAATACAACAACCCATCAGCCGCACCCGGATACGGATTGCGAATGTCCATGAGCATCGTAGCAGCGGTGTAATTAGGGCGCGTGTTGAGGAATCCATGCAAATAGACGAATGGATAGAGGGTCGGTCCCGGCTGCTCTTTCGCCTCTTGCGCAGGACCGATCATGGCTTTGATGATCCCGGTCGCCGGATCGAGGACGACAATCGTCCCGGCGTCGGGCGGGGTCGATCCAGCAGTCGCCACCGCCGGCAGATAGACCTCGCCATAGCAGGGCGCACCATCCAACGCGAGAATATCATCGGTCGGTGTATCTGCCAGCCGCGCCAGATGGATCCGCAGCATACACTCGGCCTGATAGTACAGATCGAGATCGAGGCTGGTGGTCACACGCAAACCGCCGCGTGCCACCATCTGCGACCCGTCATAACCGAGTGTATCGAGAATCGACTCGGCCTGTTCACGGGCATAGAGTCCAAATTCCGGCGCGATGGCTGGCTGCTGGCCGGTATTGGCCTGCACTGGCGTGGTGACGTTGATAACAGCATCGAACTGAGACCGCGTGATGATCTCCGCCGCCAGCATTTGCCGCAGCAGATTGGACTGGCGTCCGCGTGCGGCGGTCTCATCGTCAATCGGATTGAAGCGTGGTTCGGTCGGGATGGTCACCAGCAGAGCCGTCTCATCGACCGTCAACGCGCTGGCTGACTTACCCAGATACACCTGGGCCGCTGCCGCGATCCCGTAAATGCCGTTGCCGTAATTATTGGTATTCAGGTGCCATTCCAGGATTTCTTCAGCGGAATAGCGCCGGTTGATCTCGGCCACCAGAGCGATTTCCTGCGCGGTATCGTCGACGGTGAAGTTATCCGGCAGGGATACGACGGCGTTGCGGACCAGATGGCGCGTGATGGATGGCTGTGCCTGGATCGGCCCGTTCAGCCAGTTGTTCCACACCGTTTCGATGACATTGATCAGATTAAAGCCGCCGGTTTCCAAAAAGTCCGGGTCTTCCCATAACAGAGTGGCCTGCCATACATAATCCGGCAGTTCATCCAGTGTGATCCAGCGGCGACCGTCACCCAGTGGGTCTTCAACGGTGAACAGAAGCGCCTGGCCGCTGCTATCGTAGAGTTCTGTCACACCGAGCGCCGGGTCAAGATAGACGGTTGCTTGTGGCGAGGTCGGGAGAGAGTCACCGGTGGCGGCATAAGCAACGGCCACCCCGCCGAGCAATACAGCCAGCGGCCCGACCAATAGAATCACAACAAGCACACCGAAAAACATCGTCCAGATACGATTCCGCTGCGCCCGCTCACGCCGCCGGACTTCACGCCGGTGCCGCCGTCGGATAATCTGTGTAACGGTAGCCACCACCACGCTCCTCGTATTATTGGCCCCATCATACGAAGGAAAACCGAGTTACGCCAGTTTGACGTAAGCTGCACTTTGACTTTATATTACGAATGGTGTAAAATGCGTCAATACATATTTCGTTATATTTCGCGGGGGATTCGATGAGGAAATCGAAAGTTCTTCTCGTTGAGGATGATGCCAGCATCAGTAAGCTTGTCAGTGACTATCTGACCAAACACAGCTATGAAGTGGTTTGCATTGAAGATGGTCCAGAAGCACTGGAACATATCAAATCGCAGGGATTACCTCACATTGCGCTCATTGACCTGACCTTGCCCAGTATGCACGGTTTTGAGGTCAGCAACAAGATCAAATCTATGGCGGATGTCCCGATTATCTTCGTGACCTCCACCAGCGATACCGAGACAATTGTTCAGGGCTTGAAGAAGTACGCTGAGGACTTCATCGTCAAGCCGTTTGAACTGCGCGAGTTGGAGGCCCGCATCCAGGTGGTTCTGGCACGGATGCCCAGCCTGGATTACGCCAGCGAAC
This sequence comes from uncultured Anaerolineaceae bacterium, assembly GCA_964417785.1. Lineage (GTDB taxonomy): Bacteria > Chloroflexota > Anaerolineae > Aggregatilineales > Phototrophicaceae > DAOTUL01. The sequence continues at coordinate 6,098 of CAYQJO010000102.1, forward strand.
CGATCATCAACATTGATGAACATCTCAAGATCGACTTCGCCCACAACCGCATCATCGTAAATGACAAACCGATGGGGCTAACACCAACCGAGTCGATTCTGCTGCATGTGCTGCTGCGTAACGCCGGACGTGTGGTGGAAAACCGGATGCTGATCGCCCGTGTGTGGCCGTCCGAGGATGTCTATGAAGACACCCTACGGGTCCATATGCACCGGCTGCGGCGCAAACTGGAAGCCGACTCACACCATCCGCACTATATTCGCACGGAGCGCGGAATCGGCTATATGTTCACCGTGCGTCCGCCAGAGGCGTCGGAGAACGGTGCCTCAGCCTGACGATGGTCGATTATGGTGACGTGATGCCATCCACGCAGCCGTTCATCCAGATTGGGGATGACCGGCTGCGCTATATTTTGCGTCTGATCGCCGAGGAACTACCACTGGATGCCGGTTATATCTACGCCTGTCGCTGCGATACCCGCCACATTGACATTTCGATTCTGGAAGCGACCGGCGCGGACCATTATGTCGCACACCTGGAAGATATTGTGCGGCACAATCACCGGGAACGGCGAATCGTCGACGTTGAGTCCGGCGATGTCGGCAGTGCTATCCTGTGGCCGGTGCGCATCCACGATCAGTTGTACGGCGGGGTGGTGCTGTTCTCCCATAAAGTCTACCGGGCTGAACACCTGGACAACTTGCGCGTTCTGGTGGAGATGGTGCAAACCGTCCTGGAAAACTACCACCTGACGGAACGGCTGATCACCACCGAAGCCATTGCCCGCACTGCCAGAGCCATCGCCCGCAACCCATCGCCACAGAACATCGTCCATGTGCTGCGCGACTACCTGTTCGACGCTCATGTCTCAAGCTGCTTCGTCGGTTTGTTTGGCCCGGTCCGCCTGGATCAACCGAACGGCCCGTTCGATTATCTTGAGATCACCGGTTCATGGTCCCGCCGCCTGGGCAACCAGATCGGTATCGGTCGCCGCTTCAGCCTGGCCCCATACCAGGACCGAATGGCTGCGCTGCGGCAGGAACAGATCATGACCATTACCGACATTCAGGAGTTTGCCGAGAACCGGGCCGACTCGTTCACCCTGATGCTGCTTGAAGTCGATAATGTCCAATCCATGACCCTGCTGCCGCTGCGGAGTGAACATCGCAACCTGGGTCTCATCATCATCACCACGGATGAACCTTACGAATTCGCCCCCCACGAACTGCGCAGCTATCAGATCGTCGGCGAGTTTCTTACGCTGAGTACGATGGCCTCATTTTTACAGCAGCAGTCGGATTTTGTGCGGGAAGGCCGGGCAGCCTTGCTCGACGCGGTGACGGATGCGGTGATTATGGTCCTGCCGGACGAACTCTCAAGCGTGTTGACTGTCAACCAGCAGTTCCTCGAACTGTTTGAATTGCAAGAGGATCGGGTTTTGGGGACACCGCTGGCCGAAGTGCTGGACAAAATGCCCATTCCAGCGTCCGTCCGGCGCGAACTGCACCAGCAATGGTGCGAACCGGCAGAACAGCGCGGTGAATTTCAGATGACCAACGTCAAAGGCCTTCTCGCCGACATCCAGTGGTACAGCGGCCCGGTCTACAATTACGAGCAGATGATCGGCCACATTTATATCCTGCACGATGTCACATCAGAACGCTCAAGCGAGCGGCTGCGCACAGAACTACTCTCGCGCATCTCGCACGAACTGCGCACGCCGTTGACTTCGATTCGGGGATTCGCCGAGTTCATCCTGGAAGCGGACGATCTCTCCCAGCAGGCGCGAGAATACACCGGCATCATCCACCAGCACGCCCTGCATCTCAACAAGCTGTTCACCGACATCATCGAAATCACACGGGCCAATACCGGCGAACTAAAACTCTACCTGACCGAAAGTCACATTGAGGATGTGATTGCCCGGACGGTCAAACGACTCCATTCCCACTATCATGAACGCAGCCAGTTGATCCGATTGGACATGGAAGACGATCTGCCCGCGATCAAAATCGACCTGGATCGGATCGAGCAGGTTCTCGTCAATCTGGTCAGCAACGCCATCAAATATTCGCCGCAGGGGACCGAGATTCGCATCACCGTGCGTGCGATCATGCAGTCCAGTGACCTGCCGGAGTCGGCCCCGCCAGACATCATTATGCCCTGCATTCTGGTGAGCGTTCTGGACGAGGGAGAGGGCCTCACAGCAGACGAGATCGTCCGCATCTTCATGCCCTTTTACCGCACATCCTCAGCCCGTCGCCGCCAGATTGACGGTCCGGGCATGGGATTAGCGATAGCTCACAGCATTGTGGAACTCCATCGGGGGAAAATCTGGGCAGAGGCCGCTATACACAAACACAGCGGAGGCTCCTTCCACATGACGCTGCCTCTGCCCCGTTGATCTAGAATTTGGTCGCCCCGGCACCAAAAATACGACCGGGCAGGTTATAACCAAACTGCTTGAATTTATCCACGAATTTGGGCCGGAAGCCGGTCGCCTGAAGTTCACCACCGCCTTCATGTGAATAGCCCGACTCACGCTGGCCTTCGGTCCGGTAGACGAAAATGTCCTGCAAGACGACATTCTCGCCCTCCATGCCCTGAAGCTCCGAGACCTGGACCACTTTACGACTGCCATCTTTCAGACGGCTCTGCTGGACGATCATATGGACCGCTCCAGCAATCTGTGACCGGATAACGAAAATCGGCAGGTCCATACCGGCCATCAAACACAGCGTTTCCAGGCGCGAAACAGCGTCACGCGGGCTGTTACTGTGGACGGTCGTCAGCGATCCGTCGTGACCGGTGTTCATGGCCTGAAGCATGTCCAGCGCCTCACCCGAACGACACTCACCAATGACCAGTCGATCCGGGCGCATACGCAGCGTACCCTTCACCAGATCGCGGATTTCCAGTTTGCCTTCTTCCTCCGTACCGGGAATGGCCGGTGCCGTTTCTAACCGGACCACATGGCGCTGAGCCAGGTTCAACTCCGCCGAGTCCTCGACCGTGATGATACGCTCATCCGCCGGGATAAAACTACTCAGCACATTCAGCAGCGTCGTCTTACCAGAGCCAGTACCACCGGAGACCACGATGTTCAGCCGGGAGACCACGCATGCCTCAAAAAAGGTCCCTACTTCATGGCTGAATGAGCCGAAGTTAATCAGGTCCTCGACCGTCAGGCGTTTATCAGGGAACTTACGGATGGTGATGGTTGTCCCGCAGAGCGCGGAGGGTTGGCTCACAATATGCACACGAGAGCCATCCGGGAGACGGGCATCGACCATCGGATTCGACCGGTTGAGTTCACGGCCAATCGGACGCACGATACGTTGCGCGGTCCAGGAGACATGCTCTTCATCATCGAAGACGATTTCCGTCTCCGTCAGCTTGCCTTTGCGCTCGGCAAAGATCACGTCAGGACCGTTTACCATGATCTCGGAACACTCCCGGTCCTGAATAAGCGGTTCAATCGCCCCGAAGCCGAGCATATCGTTATACAGCGATTGCTTCAATTCCTCATATTCGGCGGCACTCAAGCGGATGTTCATCTTTTGCAAGATCGTGCGCAACCGTTCCTCGATGACCTGCTGCCTGGATTTATCGTTGCGATTCCAGGTATCCATCTCGGTTGGTGCTGCCAACAGCTTGACCCGGAGTTGCTTGCGCAGTTTCTTCACATTAGGGGTCGTGCGGCGCTTGGGCGGCACATGATAACCCGTATCCAGCACTTCCCCTTCGTCCATCATCCCCAGGCTAGAGCCATTGGAAGCTGGTTCTGGCGGTGGGGGTTCGGCTGGCTTTTCTGGCTCTTCTTCGGTTAACAGCGCATCAATGTCGTCATCCTGTGGGACCGGCTGGCGCTCCTCCCGGACTTGCTGTTCTTTCATGCGCTTGGATAAAAACGACGACATACCACACCCCTTCAGATAAAATTAATGATAAATCTAGTGTAAGCGCAGATTCAGGGTGAGGCAACCAAAGAAACCTTAACTGTTACACGGTTGTTTCATCCGACTTTGCCAACTGCTGCGACAGGCGCCAGATCAGATAGTAATAGCCGACGGTGCCGGCAGCACTGATGAACAGGCCGGGGAAGAAGAAGAAATTCAGGCCGATTAACGTCAGCAGCAGGATGATGACACCGTAGATAAATACATTTATCACAAAGGCGATGTTGCGCCCAAACTGGCTGAATGTCTCGCGCAGCAGGAAACCCAGACGCGTAAACGACGAGAACTGGTCGCTGCGCACATAATTTGCCATACCAATCGCATTGACGAGGAAAAACACATAGCTGGCGACGAGCAAAATCAACAATGAGATTTGCTGTCCGAAGAAGCTGGGTTCAGTCACGAAGTCGCGTTCAAGCTCAGAGTAGCGTGTCTCCGAGCCAATTTCGAGCGCCAGAAACATCAGGATCAACGCCGGAACATAGATCACCATACCCTGGAACAACGAGCCGAGAAAGACAATGATCCCCCGTATGAAATCCCCGCCAAAATCATCCCAGCGCGGCAGTCCACTGCCGACCATACGCGCCGCCCGGATGCCATAACCAATGACGAAAACACCACCAACAAACGGGATAAAACTCACCAGGGCCGCGATCCCAATCTTGTTAAACCATTCCCGGTCGGCGTTATAGGGGTAAAACAGCGCATCTACAAACAGCGGGTGATTGCTGGCGGCTGTTGACTCGGCTTCCTCCGGTTCGTGCGGCTTGCGCTTCGGTTTGCGACCGTAAACCCGGCGCTCCGTAACACCAACCGCGACACGGTTCGCCAGGTCCGCCGCTTCCTCCCGGAAATTGGAATCACTCAGCACATACGGGACTTCATCGGCCAGCGCCGCCAGTGACTCGGGCAGTTCCTCAGCGGGCGGCATCGCTACACCATCCAGCAGCACTGGTATAACCGGCACACTGTTTTCCAGTGCAATCTCAGCAGCCGTGCGGTTAGGGTTTCCGGGGTTCTGGACTCCCGTCAACCAATCGTGGGTAATCAGCATAACTAACCCATCTGCATCGCGCACGGTGGCCCAGAAGTCGGTGCGGTTCCCATCAATCGACCCGACTCCATAGCGGACGGTATCGGTCCCGAAGCGATCACAGAAAAACTCGTACAATTGGAGGCCCAGGTGATGGTCCTCGCGATAACTGATGATAATGTCTGACATCCACATCCCCGTATAATCAACTGGCTCAATTATAACGCAAAAAGTTGTACTTCCGGGTAGAATTGGGACTCAGTTCATATATTGTTCAGGGAGTCTCCCCGATGTGGTGGAAACAGGGCGTCATTTACCAGATTTACCCGCGCAGTTTTCAGGATGGCAACGGCGACGGCATCGGTGATCTGACGGGCATTCGGAAACGGTTGGATTATTTGCAGTGGCTGGGGATTGATGCCATCTGGTTCTCACCGTTGTTCATATCGCCGATGGCGGATTTTGGCTACGACGTGGCCGACTACTGCGACATTCATCCCGATTACGGCACACTGGAACAGTTCGATCAACTGCTGGGAGAAGCTCACGACCGCGACATCCGTGTGCTGCTGGACCTCGTACCCAACCATACATCGGACCAGCATCCCTGGTTCATCGAGTCTCGCAAGAGTCGGGATAACCCCTACCGCGACTGGTACATCTGGCGCGATCCGAAGCCGGACGGCAGTCCGCCCAACAACTGGCTGGCGTACTTTGGCGGTCCGGCCTGGACCTTTGATGAGACCACCAGCCAGTATTATATGCACAACTTCGCCCCGCAGCAGCCAGAACTCAACTGGCGCAATCCGGAGGTCAAAGACGCCATGCTGGATGTGATTCGCTTCTGGTTGGAACGCGGCGTAGATGGCTTCCGTATGGATGTAATCGACCGCATTATCAAGGACGAACAACTGCGCGATAACCCATCCAATCCGAACTGGAAGCCGGGTGACGATCTGACCTGGTCGCTCCTTCGCCTGCACAGTGAGATGCAGCCGGAAGTCCACAACTATCTGCGTGAAATCCGCGCTGTTTTTGACATCTATCGCGATACCGTCTCGGTGGGTGAAGTCCACCCACGTTCACTGGACATGCTGATCAGCTACTACGGTGCTGAGCGGGCCGATGGCACTGGCGACGAAATGCACCTGCCTTTCAACTTCGCCCTGATCGCACTGCCCTGGGACGCGGCGGCGATCAAGCAATATGTGGACGACTACGAAGCGGCGCTGCCGGCCTACGCATGGCCCAATTACGTGCTGGGCAACCACGACGTTGAGCGCATCGCCAGCCGCGTCGGACCGGCACAGGCGCGTGTGGCGGCCATGCTGCTGCTGACCCTGCGCGGCACACCGACCTTGTATCAGGGCGACGAACTGGGCATGGTGAATGTCCCGGTGCCAGAAGACCGCATACAGGACCCGCAGGGCAAAAACACCACCAAATTCAACCGTGATGAATGCCGCACCCCTATGCCCTGGGATGACTCTGCCAACGGTGGCTTCTCCCCGGCGGGCGTGGACCCCTGGCTGCCAGCCGCTCCCAATTACGCCACCATCGCCGTCGCCGCACAGCAGGACGATCCCGCGTCGTTTCTGACACTGAACCGGCGATTGCTGGACCTGCGCCGAATAGCACCCGCTCTCAACCAGGGTGCTTATCTCCCGGTTGAAGGTGCGCCGGACGGCTGTTTTGTCTACCAGCGCGAAGCCGGCGGCCAGCGTTATCTCGTCGCGCTGAATCTGACCGGCGAAACGCAGCGCGTCCAACTGGACCAAAACGGCGGCGGTCGCGTCGTCCTCTCGACAATCGGCCAGCACGAGGACGCCCATATCCAATTGTCCGACTTCGCCCTGCGTCCGGATGAGGGCATGATTGCCGAACTCAGGCTATAATGGAGGCATGGAAGGAACGAGAAAGCCTCAAAATCATGACTCACCGAATCCGTCGCTCACTACTCATCATGCCGGGCGATGACCGGCACAAAATCGAAAAAGGGGCCGCACTCAACGTCGATTCAATCATCATGGACCTGGAGGACGGTGTGGCCCTGAACCAGAAGCAAATCGCCCGTGAAACCGTCGCCGAAGCCCTGCGGGATGTACCGTTTGGACAGACCGAACGCCTGGTGCGCATCAACCCGGTCAATGAAAACCTGCCTCTCTGGCGCGAAGACATCGAAGCTACCATCGAAAGCAACCCTGATGGTTATGTGATTCCAAAGGTTGAACACCCATCGCAGATTCGGATGATCGAAGATCAGATCACCCGTGCCGAGCGGACCTACGGCTGGGTCGATGGCCGGATTCGCCTGCTCGCCATCGTGGAGACAGCCAGAGGGATCGTCAATCTGCGCAAGATCACGCGCAAGAGCCGCCGCCTGACGGCGCTGGTTTTCGGTGCGGAAGACCTGGCGAGCGACATCGGCGCGGTGCGCACGCCCGATGGATGGGAGGTGTTCTACGCCCGGAGTGCGCTGGTCCTGCACGCTCGCGCCGCTGGACTGCAAGCCATCGATACACCCTTCGTAGACCTGGCAGCGGAAGATAGCAACCTGATTGCAGACGCCGAACAGGCACACTACATGGGATATACCGGCAAACTCGCCGTTCATCCCAGGCAGGTTGAACCGATCCATAAGGTGTTTACCCCATCCGAAGAACGTATCCAGCGAGCCAAAATCCTCATCGGGGCTTTTGCCGCCCATCAAGCTGAAGGGCAGGGCGTGTTCGTATTGGATGGTCGGATGGTAGATATGCCGATGGTCAAAGCAGCCGAGGCGGTCCTGGAAATGGCCCGGTCCGCCGGTATCGATGTCGATTCATTGTAGAAAATACATACTATGCTGATTGGCAGCCGGTATCAACGCACAGAACTGTTGGGACAGGGCGGCATGGCGACGGTCTACAAAGGGCTGGATACCATCACCGGTAAGCCGGTCGCCCTGAAACTGCTCAAATCGGAATTTGTGGCGCTGGAACCCGAAATCGTGGGCCGTTTCGAGCGCGAGGGCGAAGCGCTGCGCGTTCTCAACCATCCCAACATCGTCAAAGTACTGGCGAGCATAGTGGAAGGCGACGACCAC
>CAYQJO010000103.1:0-14176 GCA_964417785.1 uncultured Anaerolineaceae bacterium
TTTTGTGGGGATGGGGCGGTGAGTTCCCCTTCCGGGTTTGGGCGTTGTTTCCCGGGGTGGGTTTCCCCCAGATTTGGCCAACCCCCCCCGCCATGGTCGATTCCCACAACCCCCGCCGTGTCATATTGAAGTCGTAGTCTTTTGAGCGTCCCTCATTGCGCACGCGAAAACGATCTTCCGAAAACGACGGTTTGTTCTCACGCCGCTCAATCGTCTCAACGTATTTATTGTAGTTGGGACGATGCTGCTCATAGCTGGAATAATCCATTGCTTCGGATAGCTGGTTCAACTGGTTCTTGCTCGACCGCGCCCCCAGCATATGCGGCCACCCAAACTCATCCTGCATCCGATCGTGCCACTCGGTCAGGTCCGAGCCACTGGCCCATTCGTGCAGATCAAAGCCATAACCTATCGTCCAACCAGGAATCGGGCCTAAACGGGCTGCGATATAGCGTTGCAGCCGCCGATCAACCTGACCGTTCACCCGTCCCCAATCACCACGCACCGACGGATTCTGCCCGCGTGCGGAATCGCCCCACATCCAGAGGTGGACCGTACCGCCCTGGTTGTAGACACGGGTGATAATCTCTTCCAAGGCGTCGAAGGTGCGGTCATCCGGGCCAGGATTGCCGCCGTTGACACTCCAACAGGCATCTTCGCTGATGTCAAACCAGCGGCAGAAGACCGGTACATGGAATCCGTTGAATTTGTGTTCGATGATGAATTCTTGAATGTCACGATCCAGGCGACTGTTGTTGTTATAGTAGTATTGTGGCCCACCCACCATGACAAGCTGCGGCACAAAGGCTTCGCCGGTCGCCGTGCGTGTCCACTGGTTGCCGACGCTGCTGACGAACCCCCGCTGGCGCGGGTCTGAGTTCGGATTGATGGTCACCGTACCCCGATAGCCATCTAAATCAGAGTCGTTGCTGGAACTGACGAACGACCAGGTCCCGATCTCAGTCCCGGTAAAACGGAATTTCCAGGTGTTGTTCCCATCATAGAACATGGCAGTGGTATGACGTTTACCCGTACCCGAGTGGGTAAAGGTCACGCTTGCTTCCAGATCGTAGGCGTTGCCATTGTAGGATGTGTTGCGGAGACTCCATTCGAGATAGGGTCCCCATTGTGTGCCGACACGATCCGCCGACTGTGACAAACCATTACTAACCGTTGACCCTGCTGCTGGCATACTGAAAAACAAGAGCAGCAGCAAAATCGTGAGGCGTAACATGCGTGCAGGTGTCGTTATGTTGTGTCTGCCTGACATGTCCATCGCTCCTTATACTTGTGGTGGGTTCCCGGTGTGCTGTCCGAAAATCCAACCAAACCTTGCGTTATTCGCACTATAGCATGCTGGAATCCGCCAGGAAGCGATACGACGTTACAGTTTGATTGCTCTAAGGTTAATATCTCATATCTTTGTATGAAGGAGATTTGTGCAAGGTGTGGCGCAAGGTATAGCGGTTAACCTTGCGCCACTTTCGAGGCGATTTTGCAAGGTTGGTGCATCGCACCCGGAATTTTGAGGATATTTACAACTTTTTTACAAGATTGCGGCACTTACAACGCAAGGTAAATGAGATTAGTCTGGCGGGTACACGATCTCAACCTTGCAAAGAGTCTGCAAGGTTACATCGATTAGCAACATTGCATTTCTCAAACTTCTGGCTCATGGACGGCTTCAACGGCGATTCTATCCATAAGTCCCATGATCTCTGTCGCACTGCCAAACTCAGTACCGACTCGTGCTGATGTATAGGTCGCTGCGGCTACAGCAAACGCGAGTGCCTCATCCAGTGGATGTGACTGGCGCGTCAGCCAGCCGGCAATCAGCGCTTCGTTGAAACCACCGCTGTATGTACTGGTCTCCACACCAGAGGCTGTTGCGACCCAGCCTCCCTGCCCTGTAACCAGCACCGTGCTGCTGCCGACATCGGTCACAATCACGCGGTCAACCCCCTCGTCGCGCAGTTTGTTGGCACAATAAACCGCATCGTCACTGACGCGCACCGGGAAGTTAAACAAGCCCTCCACGTCGATCTGGCGCAGCACAATCAGGTCCGGCCCATACTGCAAAGCCTCACGCAGCACATCACTACCTACAGCCAGCACAACCTGCGCTCCGGCTTCATGGGCGACCTGTGTAAACCGGCCATAGGTATTCAACGGTGCATTTGCCGGGAGTGCTCCCGAACACACCACCGTATCGCCGTCGGCGCAAACATCACGCAGCAGTCCTAATATAGTCTCAATGACCGCTGCACTGCCCACCGTACTCTCTTCAACGATATTGGTGACGATCTTATTGCCGGTATCGACAATAATCGTGTTGCTGCGCGTGTGACCGTTCTGCTGGATGATGCGGATCGGAAACGTCTCGTCCTCAACCAATGAGCGGTAGGCACGGGCAGTCGCGTCATCGCCGAGCAAGATAATCGCCTCGGTAGGATGCTGCAACCGGCTCAGCGCACGCGATACACTGACGCCGTGTCCGCCCGGATCGAGCCGTGTTGCTTCGGTCGTGCGATTGTGATAGCCTGGGTTCAGATAGTGGGTAAAAAGCGTCCGGTCGAGCGACGGATTCAACGTGACCGAGATCACTCTGGATGCTTCCATCGTCCACAACTCCATTAATTTCACAGATAGGATAAGATGACGTGTACTGGCAAGACGCGATTCCGACCCTGCTGCAACGCTTAATAGACAGCAACCGACCGGGTTTAATCAGCGACATGGACGGCACACTCAGCCCCATTGTACCCCGTCCTGACGACGCCCGACCAACCGAGCGTAATCTCGAACTTCTGGCAGCACTCAATGACCAGTTGCCACTGGTCGCCCTGATTTCCGGACGTTCGGTCCTCGATTTGCGCCAGCGAGTGGGCTTATCGCAATTGACTTACGTCGGCAACCATGGTCTGGAACAATGGGAAAACGGCACAATCCGCACCCCACCTGAAGTGGCACAGTACCGTTCAGCCGTCAAAAATGCCGTGCGCGAACTGGAAGGCCGACAGGTCGACGGCATGCAGGTCGAGGACAAGGGCGTGACATTATCACTGCACTATCGCAGGACCAGTGAACCGGAACAAATCGCTGCGACATTCGCCCCCATCATCCGCGACATCGCCCAGCAAAACGGCTTGCGCTTTTTCCAGGGACGCATGGTGTTTGAACTGCGACCGCCCGTCGAAGTCAACAAGGGGAGTGCGTTCCGCTCACTCGTCGAAACCCATGCATTGGACGCCGCCGTCTACCTGGGCGATGATACCACAGATGTAGACGCACTGAGAATGGCCCGCCAACTGCGCAAGCAGGGCGCGGCCTACACATTGGGCATCGGTGTCGAGTCTGATGACACGCCGTCCGATGTTCAGGCGGAAGCCGATTTGCTGGTCTCCGGCGTCTCCGGCGTGGAGTCATTCCTGGACTGGTTGCTGAGCGCGTGCAGCGCATCGCGTACCTGATTGTAAAACCACTCGCGCACGCCCGCGCTCTCTACAATCTCACGCAAAGCAGTGGCATGCTGTTTGCGCTTCTCACGCGGCAGATTCAGAGCGTAATGCATGGCCTCCGCCGTACTGTAAACATCAAACGGCGAGACAGTCAGGGAATACTCACCGAGTTCGTAGTAAGCTCCTGCATGTTCCGAGAGGATCAGCATGCCGTCCTTCTTGTTGACCAGAACCCCCTCTTTGGCAACCAGATTCATGCCGTCGGCAATGGGGTTCACCAGCAGCACATCATAGAGCTGCATTGCAGCGATGGCCCGTTTATAATTATCGCCCAGGATAATCCGTACCGGTTCCCAACTGGCCTCGCTGTGGGTGGCGTTGATGTATCCGGCAGTCGCCATGATCTCCTGCAAATAACTCTGGTACTCATCTACTTCCATGCGGGATGGCACCAGCAGCGCCAACATCTGTACCTTGCCCTGATGTTCCGGGTGCAGTTCCAGCAGTTGATGGAAGGCTTCAAGACCACGAATAATGTTCTTACTTGGCTCGATCCGGTCGGTGCGCAGGATGAGCTTTCGGTCGCCGGTGTAATCGCTGATCTCGGCCAGCATCGCCTGGGTATCCAGTTCACCGCTCAGGCTTTTCACCTTGTCCACATCAATCGAGATTGGATAGGTTTTGGCCTCAACTTTGCGCTCCTTATAGGTGATCGAGTCGCGGCTGCCATGCGAATGCGCGTCATGCAGATAAAGGCGGCAGCACTGGACAAAGTTGAAGGCGTCGCGGCGTGTCTGGAATCCCACGCGGTCGGATACAGCGAGACTATCCAGAATTGCACGTCGTATTTCCTCCGGCAGCATCCGCCATCCATCCGGACTGGGCCAGGGGATGTGGACAAAGGGCTGAATCTGCACCTGATCGCCCAACAACTCACGCAGAAAATGTGGCACCATGTACAAATGGTAGTCCTGCGGGAAGACGATAACCGGGCGCTTTGCATCCCGTACCGAGTCGGCGATAGTTTCCGCAAACTGACGGTTGATGTTGACATAGCCTTCGCGCCACGCCATCCAGGTATCGCGGGTTATCACGGGCTGGCGTGGTGCATCCCATAGCTGGTGCTGAATAAACCAGAGCAGCGGATTGCTCACAGTGTTGTAGTACATATCGTACTGGCGCTTGTTAGGCAGGATCAAGCGCAGATTAATGCCCTGGACGTTTTCACCGTCCGGGAATTTCGCACCCCACATAAAATCACCCCGACTCAAAGCGGATGCCACCCACAACACATCATGTTGTTCAGCCAGAGCGCTCAGTGCCGTCACAAGGCCACCCGCGCCGCGATCCACTGTGAATTTGCCGTCTTTCTTCGCCTTAAACGAGAATGGTCCCCGATTCGACGCAATGACGATCAAAGGGTTAGCGTTATCAGTCAATTTCCATTCCTTTGCTTCCTGTTGTATGAAAAAGTGTAATGGAAAAAGAGGGGGACTACAACGCACGCTCATAAATAATTAATAAATAATTATTTATTGTTATACATACAACCTTGCCACAATCGCCAGTCTACGTTACTATCCACACAACAAGCGACGAGGATAAAATGACTGTTCCAATTACCATTCTCTCTGGTTTCCTGGGATCAGGTAAAACCACCCTGCTCAACCATATTCTAAGCAGCGATCATGGCCTGCGCATTGCTGTGATGGTCAACGATTTTGGCGTGATTAACATTGACGCGGAACTCACTGGCGGTATCCAGCAGGAGATCGTCAATCTCGCCAACGGCTGTATTTGCTGCACACTTGGCAACGACCTGCGCAAGGCGGTCATGCGCGTGGTGGAAGCCGAGCCAGAGTATATCATCATTGAGGCCAGCGGTGTCGCAGACCCGGTGGGTATCATCCGTAATCTGACCTACGGTGACCTGGATGTCACGGTTGATAGCGTGCTGACAGTTGTGGATGCCGAGAAGATCGACAAATGGAACGAAGTCTCCGACAGGCTGCCGCAAATGCAGGTCCAGATGGCGAACACGGTTTTGCTCAACAAGGTCGATCTGGTAGACGCAGCCAAACTGGAGTCGGTTCGCACCTGGATTAAAGGCATCGTCCCCCAGGCACGTATCCTGGAAACCACCTACTGCAACGTCCCGCTTGACCTGATCCTGCATGTCGGCAATTTTGCACTGCCGGATCGACCGGCACTCGATGTCCATGTCCATCAACCCGGCGATCATCACCACCACCATGACGACCACACCACCCTGTTCGAAACCTGGCACTGGTCTGCCGACCGGCCCCTCAAACTGGAAAAACTCAAGACAGTGATGGAAACGCTGCCCGCAACCGTGCTGCGGGCCAAAGGGTTCGTGTACCTGGATCACGATCCAGGCCGCCGCTACATCTTGCAACTGGTTGGCCGGCGCGGACGGCTCCTGGAAGATAAAAGTGAGATAGCCACAAACAGCCGTGTGGTCTTCATCGGCAGACAGCTTGATATAGAACAGATTGAAGCGATGATGGAGGCGTGCCTTTGACGCTCGATATACTGGAAGCATTGCAGCAGGAAATCGAAAACTCGCTGCGAACTCATATGGGCAGCCAGACGATGTGCCAGTTACACAAGGATGGTCGCGTGAGTGGCGGACTCAAGTACGACGAAGGCCGTCTGGTGGTCGTTCGTGCAGCCATGCGCAAACTGCGCTCCAGCGATGAACCGGCCCTGGAAGACGAACTGGCAAAATGGCAGCAACAGCTTGACCGCTACCAGAATCAGGAACCACGCTCCATGCCCTGGATCGCCTACAGTCAGGGTGGCGTGGACACGCTCAAGCAGTTGATACAAAATGGTCCCACCCCCAACCTCGCAGACCTTTAGCTGCATTGCTACTCGCGGGTGTTGGTATCGTTCAGCACTTTCTTGCGGTAAACCGGATCGCTGGTATTAAATGCCGCATCTACCACCGCCGACTCTTTGCCCAGCACCTTGCGCACAAAGTCCGGCCACCAGTTAACCTGCTCCGCCCGGTCGTTGAAAGCATCCAGCACCGACTCCGACTCGACGGCTTTCGCGTGGCCGAGTTCCTGGAACTGCTGCCGGTTCATGCCGGAGGTCGCCAGCCCCCACTCGCGCCCGATATTGACATGGAGAACCTCATCGGCCCAGTCGAAGTCCTGGTAGAGCTTTGCCAGCGGATCGTTGGCTTCGTCCGCCGTCAGCCATTCGTATTTCTTGCCGGTGGTGGCTGGCATCAAACTCTGCTCGATGGTGTATAGCACGGCATGGGCCTCCACCGGATTCAGATAGTGATTTAACCGGATGGCAAAACCCGGATGCAGCGGAATGTCTTCACGCCAGTTGACACCCAGTTTCTCGAAATACACCGATCCCATCATGGCATGACGGGCTTCATCCCATAACTGACGGCACATATCGACATAGAACTTCCAGGGCTGGCCTTTAGCCTCAGCAATCATCCGCGCCATCGCCTCCGGCACATCCATTTCCAGTGTGCGCTTGCACATCAAAGCCAGTGTCTTCTCATCGGCAGGGACGCCTTCGGTGCGGCACACCTCGTGCGGCGGGAAGACGAAATTCCACTGGTTAATAAAGCGCTCATCACGGCGCGGGAAGAAATCGGGCTTGACCTCACCTCGTGACGGCGGCAGTCCGCCACTGAAATCTGCCGTCCCGTCAATCCCACCGGCAGCGTCGAGATAGGCTTGCAGATGGTCTTTGAAAGCTTCCGCCGCCACCAGGGTCTCACGCGAACAGGTCATGGCCTGGGTGGCAGCTTCTCCCCAGGTGACCGCGTCCCCTTCTTCCAACATTAGATGGCGCAGTATACGGCGCGTCGGAAAATCGACGAGCGGATTGGCCGCCTCATAGTGCGCATGATAGGCGGCCAGCAGCGCCGGTTTCAGCACGCCATAAAGGCCGGTGATCTTTTCACAGGTGGTCTCGGCTGTCAGGAGTTCGTCGAAAAAGGCGTCCAGCCTGGTATCGGGCGAGAGGTTCATATTCGGCGGCGGATTGCGCATCTCGCTCACTCGGTCGCGGAAGTCCTGGGCGTGGTCGGCAGCCAGATAAGCATGCAGACTCAGTGCCTCCTTAACTTCCCACTCCGGTGTCGGATTGAGCCAATAGAGTGCCACATCCATCGTCCGCCTGGCAATCCAAGCATAGCGTACCAACCGATCGACGGTTTCATCCACACCCAGACCTACATGGGCGGCTGCCTCATACGTACTGACGCCAGCTAACGGGGGAATATCCACAGTATCATCTCCTCATCCCACACAATGCCGCCATCATAGCACGAAAAGACTAAAACTCTGTGAGACGCCGCAGGGTCTCGGCATAATACGGCGACGGAATCGGGCCGTTCAGCAGCGGGTCATCGGTCGCCTGCATCCACGCATACAACCGCTGTTTGAGGTCGCGCTCGATTTCGGCCACCTCCGGATGTCCCGCCAGATTGTGCTGCTCGTGCGAGTCCGCTTTCAGATCGTACAACTCCACATGCGGGCGATGGCCCAGAATCTGATCGTGCATGGCCGGTGCGAACTTGCTCCAGCGGATGTCACCGGGCAGATTAACCCGCAGATCGACCTCCAGATTGACGATCAACTTGTGCGTGTCGGTCCGGATCGACCGCATCGGTTCATAGGCGGTGTGGTAGGTCTTCTCGGCGAAGATTTCCTCGCGTGGCACGTACTCACCGCCCTGGAGCAGAGCGCGATAGCTGCGGCCGTGAAGCCGCTCCGGCACCGGAAGATCGAGTATGTCCAACACTGTCGGCACAAAATCGACATGGCTGATGGTCTCGGTCAGGCGTTTGCCGCCGCTGATTCCGCCGCCCGACCAAGACCAGATCATCGGAATCTCAATGCCGGGATCGTACAGGCTGCACTTGGCACGCGGCAGCGCCAATCCGTGATCGGCGGTGAAGATGACCAGCGTATTATCCAGCAGATTGTTGTCGGCCAGGGCATCCAGGATGATACCAACGCCATCGTCCATCTGGTGGATCATTCCCTGAAGCTGCGCCAGTTCTTGCCGCCCCTCCGGCGTATCTGGCAGATAGGGCAGTACCTCCACACCCTTGTCGTCATCGGTCTCGTAGATGGAGATAAACGCCCCTTTATCCAGACGGTGCGGCTCGACGAAGCCAACGTTCACAAAGAATGGACGCTCGCCGTTATGCTGTGCGATATACGCGGCGGCGTTAGGTCCGGCCTCAGTCCGTGCGAAAGACTGCCGGTCATACATGTCAAATCCTAAAACACCAACGTCTTCATTGGTGTAACCAGTCACATGCTGGATACCAAACAGGGCCGTATCGTAACCAGCATCCTTGAGATACCGGGCCAGATAGACCTCATCGTCATGCAGCCGCCAGTTGAACGGATCATGCGCCAGACCGAACATGCCGTTACTGTGGGCATACCGCCCGGTATACAATGATGCCCGGCTTGGACTGCACTGCGGCGCGGTGCAAAAACTGTTCTCAAATAACACCCCACCAGCGGCCAGACGGTCCACATTAGGCGATGTGACGGTGGTATGGCCGTAGCAGTTCAAATGACGGCCTAAATCATGGCAGTCTATGATAACAATATTGGGACGATTCACGATGCTTTCCCTGTCAATTGGACACTACCGCCAATAATAGCATATTGCAGTGGTGTGCGTTTATCTCTACTCTTCGAGCAGGCATTCCAGGTTCACATCCCAGAAATCCAGGGCTTCACGTACCAGTGATTGGGTACCGATCACCCACACGCTGCCGGCACCGTGCAGCGCTATCTGAAATGCGATACGCGGATCAGGTTGCTCGATAACCACACCATGCTGCGACCGCGCATACGCAGCGACGGAGTCGTCAAAATGTAGATACCCGGCACGGGTGATGATCGTTCGCTGCACATGTGGCAGCAGTGTATCCAACACACCCCGGTCGTCCTTGTCAGTTGGCAGTGCCACCACCAGCACACGCGGTTCCGGACTGAGACTCAGCACACTCTCGCGGAACTGCCGCGCTGAGTCGGCCATGACCGCGCCATCCACAAAGACCGGCGGTGCGTCTTGCACCCGGTCGCAGCGTCCCGGCAGACGCACAGACAGATTCTCGCCAGGATCGACATCGCGCCTCAGTGCCTGGACAGCCCGCCATGCCAGCGCCACATTCTCGCCCAGATAGTGGGCCGGGTTATTCAGCCGAAAACGGCGATCACCCGCGTAAATAGTCTGCGTCAACCCGTTGACCGTCTGCGTAACCTCATTGACCAGATAGAATTCGGTATGTGGTTCAGCGTGAAGCCGTGCCATCACCGGCGTATCCTGTTGGGTCGTGACCACCACCCCACCCGGCTTGATGATCCCGGCCTTGTGCCACGCTATTGAGTCCAGACTGCCACCGAGATGATCCGCATGTTCCAACCCGATCGGCGTGAACACGGCCACTTGATTGTGGACCAGACTTACATCGTCAAATCGTCCACCCCGCCCGACTTCGAGTACCAACGCATTGACGTGCATTTCCTCAAAATACCGCAGCGCGACAGCCAGGAACAATCCTGTTGGACTCAAATATTGATGTGATGGGAGTTCGTCATCGACTTTCCGTATGTGCGATTGTAGTTTATTGACTATACGAATGTAATCATCAATCGCAATCGCGCACCCGCCCAGGCGTATCCGTTCCCGATGGCTGCGATAGTTGGGACTGGTCAGCAGGCCGACACGCCCGTCCAACATGGCGGCAGCCAGAATAGCCGTTGAACCTTTGCCCTTGCTGCCAGTAACTGTGATGGTTGGGGCCAGGTCCAACCGGATACCGGCACGATCCATCAAACGCTGGATACCGGTCAGGTCACGGACCTGATCGTCGTAGCCACGCAGAGACCGGCCTTTGCGGTTGTAACTCGCAAAGAGGATTTCGTCGCAGTCCGATTCACGCATCGTTATCGAAAATGCGCCGGTAGAAATCGCGCACGCGCTGGTTCTGCTCAGACCCCAGACTGGCATAATGGCTCAGGCTCGGTGTGCTGTTGATCTCAATAATGCTGTAATCGCTCTGACCGTCTTCGATGTCGGCACATGCCAGATCGACACCGCACAGGGTAAGTCCGACCGTTTGCGCCAGTTCCACGCAGAACGCCGCCCATGCGTCCGCCAGCAAGCCCGTCACATCGACAGCTTCACCGCCGACGGATAAATTAGCGACATCGTTCAGACGCAGCACGTCGCCATCCGCAAGTACCGTATCCAGCGTATAACTGTAACGTTCCAGACGTCGGAGAAAAGCCGGATCGGTCGCATCGAACTTGACCGAACGCCCCAGGGACTCAAACTCGGCCTGCCTGACCGCAATTAATTGGACGATTGTGCTGTTCCCATCACCCGTCACCTGAAATGGATGGCGGCCATAGGCGCAGATCACCTGACCGTCATAGACCACCACGCGGTACTCCGGCAGATCGACCATCGCCTCGACCAGGATCAGGTCGGTGCAGGTTGCGCATATATTGGCGACAGCCGCATCCAATTCTTCACGGTTATCGCACCGGTCCACATTCTTGCCCTGAGAACCGTCATTCGGTTTGACATAGCACGGATAGCCGATGGTAGATTCCACATAGGCCGGGATGTCGTCTATCGTTACGTGATCGTGGAAATCATACCGGTCGAAATGCGGCTGGATGATCGCCAGATAGCGCGGCGTAACGAAGGTCTGGCCGGAGGGCGTATTGTAATTCAACCGGCGGAGAAAATACTTGGTATATCCCTTGTCTTTCGCCATCTCAGCAGCAGCGTGCCGGTTGATGTTCAAATCGGTACCACGAAAAAGGCGCACCGAGCCATTGTGATACTCGATGCGTCCAACGTAGCCATAGACCGGTTCCACATCAATGCCACTCACATGCGGTAGTTCACCGTTGTGGAAGAGGTCTACTAGCAATCGTGTTGTGTAAGCGTAATAGGGCTTAATTGACACGTTGATCGGCATATTCTGGCGGGAAATGCCCGATTGCGATATTGATATACCACTCACAGGCAATGCGATAATCGCGATCAAACTCGAGAATCAAGTCTTTGCGAACCTTAAAGGGTTTTCCCGGTTCGGCAACGACATATTCACCGGTCCTTTTGCTGCGCCACACCTGATAGGTGGCCGGTGTGATGACCATAGTGCGTATCCTTTCACTTGGCGCTAATATAGCACAAATCACCTGGTTCACATGGTAAGTTTCGGAAAAAATTCGGATTTGTGCCTGGCACTATTGTCTGAATTGGCGCAGCTTTTCGAACAACTCCCTTTCCTCTGCCGATAGATTCTTTGGCAGCGTCACGTCAACCACCGCCAGCAAGTCACCGCGCTGGTCACGATTACGCATATTGGGCATACCCAGTCCGCGCAAACGGAAAACACGACCATTCTGCGTGCCTTCCGGGATAGTCAGCTTCACCGTGCGATCCAGCACGGCCACATCGATTTTGCCGCCCAGAACCGCCGTATACAGATCGACCGGCACCGTCATGCGCAGATCATCACCCTCACGTTCATAACGTGCATGGGGTAATACGGTGATGTTCAGATACAAATCACCGCGTTGATCGCCACCGATACCCGCCTCGCCTCTGCCGCTGAGTCGAACCTTCGCGCCAGTATACACACCACGCGGAATCCGGACCTCAGCGGTGCTGCCATCATCCCATTGCAGTGACCGGGTGGTCCCGTGAAAGGCTTCTTCCAACGTCACATCCAGCGGATACTCAGCATCGCGTCCACGACGCGGCGCACGGGTCCGGGTGCGCGTACTGCTGCCACCGCCAAAACCGCCAAACAGCGTATCAAAGAAATCGGAGAAACCGCCCCCACCACCGCCAAACATCTGCTCGAACTCTTCCGGGCTGACGGTCCGGGTCCCATACGAACTGCCCGGCTGCTGTGTCGTCCACTGCGACCAGTCAAAGCCGCCGGGTTGCCCACCAGCACGCTCATAAGCCTGCCACTGCGCCCCGAATTGATCGTACTTCTGGCGCTTATCCGGATCAGACAGGACCTCGTGCGCTTCGTTGATCTCTTTAAAGCGAGTCTCCGCATTGGGATCGTCCGGGTTGACATCCGGATGGTATTTGCGAGCCAGCTTACGATAGGCTTTTTTGATCTCATCCTGAGAGGCGCTGCGATTCACGCCCAGAATGTCATAATAATCCTTGACTTCCATTGCGATCTCCAGAAACGGTATTTGCCAATCCTTCCCGGCTGGCAAATACCATTGAACACGAGTTTTGCTAGAATTGCACTAGAACGACGTTACTTTTTCGCTAACACCGGCTTGAACCAGAAGCTATAGGCGTAACTGGACGCATCGAGCGTGTACTGGTTCAGCGTCTGTGGCCCACAGCTTCCGTTGCCGAGTCCGCGCTGAACATGATCCAGACTCACCGTGATCGCCTCCTGCGGTACCAGCTTATAGGTGTGGTCGGCCTCCGTCAGATTCGCCAGCGTGTAGTGATGGGCGCTGAGGTTCAGCAGCGGCAGACCGGCTACCATCAACCCATTCCCATCAGCATCAGTAAAGGCCGCCCAGCGGACATCGGTTTTGTTGCCGTTCTCCTGCGGCATGATGTAGGGAACATACTGCGCGGTCACAGTGCCGCTGTATGCGCCGATCTTCACACCAGCCTTACGGTCGGGATAGCTCTCATGCGGACCGCGCCCGTACCATGAAAACTGCTCATATGCCGCCGGAATGACCATCTGCACGCCTACACGCGGCAGTGTCGGCACCTGCGGCATGGCATCCAGCGTGTGAACCACCACCACATCACCATTACCATATACCCGGTAGGTCAGCGTCGTATGGATCAACTCGGTCCCATCCGGTCGCTTACCGACGAAGCGGGTCGTCACCAACGCCATCTGCGGACCCGGTCGCTCGACACGCACATCTTCACGCAATGTATAGGTGATCTGATCGAGACCGGCGGCCCGCCAATGCTCGCCCACCCGCCGGTTCGGGCCACCCACCAGTGAGTCGTCGTTGCTGGTCGGCGCACGCCAGATGTTCGGGACCGGTCCACTGACCAGCAGATCATGCCCACCAGCCGTAAATGACGCTATATGCCCGTTATCATCGAATGTGAGCGCGAAATCATCACCACTGACCGTCAGGCCATCAACTTGAATCTCCCCTTCGGGCTGCAAACGCGGATGGCGTGGTGCCGTCAATGCGAACTGCGCCCAGGCGACCTCATGCCCGGCTCCGGCCCAGATTGTCGCCTCGCGCAGTCGGAAGCACACTTCCAGCCAGCATTCACCCTCGGCTGGTTGATACGGCACCGTCACCACCTCGGATTCGCCCGGACCAATGGCGATGGGGGCCAGCGCACCCGACTGCTGCTCTACACCATCGACCAGCAGCACCCAACTCACCACCAGTCCGCTCAAATCGCTGAAGGTATAGCGGTTCGACACCCGCAAGCGACCTTTCGCCAGGTCCAACGCCTCAACACGCACCGGTTCCAGTACCTTTTTATACTCCCACATCGCAGGATGTGGCTGGCGGTCCGGCCAGATCAACCCGTTGATGCAGAATGGCCCGTCGTTGGGGTCGTCACCGAAATCGCCACCGTAGGCATACCAGGGCTGGCCGTCTTCGGTATGCTGCACGATGCCCTGGTCCACCCAATCCCAGATAAAA
>CAYQJO010000104.1:0-3714 GCA_964417785.1 uncultured Anaerolineaceae bacterium
GTTCATGCGCGTAGTCTACCTCATTTTGAGGCGCTCTGTGCGTAACGTCAGTTACATGGATATTGTGGGACCGCTGCTGGTCGATGCCGATCCATCACGCGGCCAAGAACTGGAACGTACCTATAACTGCACCGCCTGCCATGGCCCGCCGGAACAGACACGCGGTCTGGGACCGCCGCATACCGATGTGGCGGCAGTCGCAGCGGAGCGCCGGCCTCCACTGACGCCAGCGGCTTACGTGTACGAGTCGATTGTCGATCCGCAGGCGTATATCGTAGAAGGCTACAACGACATCATGCCGCGAGATTACGCCGAGAAGATACCGGACGACGATCTCGGTGACCTCATCGCCTATCTGCTGGAAGGGGGCGGCTGATGTATCTGGATGTGTTTACGCTGTCGGCGCTGGTCGATGAATTTATGGATACATTTGTCGGTGGTCGGGTGCAGGATACGATTGATGTGGATGAGACCGGCATCGGCCTGGAAATCTATGCCGACCGGCGGCGGCACTATTTGTATATGAGTGCTGATAGTCATATGCCGCGTGTGCATCTGGTGCCGGATAAGCTGCGGCGTGGTCTGCCCCGACCAAAGCAGATTGGTCTGCTGTTCCGGCGCTATGTTGAGGGCGGCACCATCATGCACGTCAGTCAACCGGAGTGGGAGCGCGTGCTGCAATTCGATGTCGATGGCCCGGAAGGGGAAGTCAACATCGTCATCGAGCCGATGGAGCGGCGCAGCAATTTGCTGCTGCTGCGCGATGGTGTCATCATGGATTGTGTGCGGCGGGTCGGACCGGAAGACAACCGTTACCGGCTGAGTCTGCCGGCCCATGAGTATGTGCCGCCACCGCCGCAGACCGGTAAACGCAGCCCGCTGGATGTCGGGTTGGAGGAGATCGTCGCCTATTTCGATCAGGTGGCGGACCCGAAGCGCAAGGCATTCCAGGTGTTGACGAGTCACCTGCTGGGCATGAGTCCGCTGCTGGCACGGGAAATCGTGTTTCGTGCCGGTGGTGAAGCCAACCAGCGAGCGCAGGATGCCGATGCCAGCGCCGTCTATGATTCGCTGCAAACAGTCGTTCAACCGTTGGGTAAGCGCCAGTGGCAGGCAGGTATCGCTGAGAACGAAAACGGGATCGAAGCCTTCAGTGTTTATCCACTGGACTATCTGCCGGGATGGCACCCGGTCGAAACGGTCAGTGAGGCGATGGCAGCTTATTACGGTGCGCCGGTTGGTGAGGATGCTTACAACCGGGCCAAAGTGCCGTCACGCAACGCGATCAAGGAGGCGCGGGCCAAACTGGGGGCCAAACTTGCGTCGCTGGAAAGGTCGCTTACGGACGACGCCGAGCGCGAACGCCTACGCCAGAGCGGCGAGTTGATCCTGGCTTACCAGTATGCGCTTGAGCCGGGGCAGACCGAACTCAAGGCGCAGTACGAGGCCGATGGTGCGGAACTGGTGATCCAACTGGACCCGAAGTTATCACCGCTGGATAACGCGCAGCGCTATTTCTCACGCTACAATAAGGCCAAACGGGCGGTCGATGGCGTGCCGGATTTGATCGAGGATACCCGCAACGAGTTGGCTTACCTGGACCAGCTTGAGAGTGACCTGGAACTGGCGTCTAACTGGCCCGACATTGACGAGGTTCAGCAGGCGTTGCAGGTACGTGGTTACTGGGAAGGGCGACCAACACGGCGGATTGGCAGCGGCCAGAGTGCGCCCATCAAGGTTGTTACCGATGATGGGTATGTCATCTGGGTGGGGCGCAACAGCCGCCAGAACGAGATTGTCACATTTAAGAAGGGCGGCAAAGAGGATTTCTGGCTGCATGCCCGTGAGGTCCCCGGTGCGCATGTGGTGATTAAATTCGATGGTCGCCGTGTCCCCGACGAAGTGATCGAGCAGGCGGCGTCGCTGGCGGCCTATTACAGCGCCCGCCGGACAGATGGCTCGGTGCCGGTTGACGTCACCCGCTGCAAATATGTGCGCCGGATCAAAGGAGCTGCACAGGGTATGGTGACCTATCGCAACGAAGAGACACGGATGGCCGTGCCGCGCAAGGAAGGGGAATTTGCATGACAACACAGGTGCTTGCACCGGGTAGCCCGGTTAACCTGGAGGATTTTGATCCATCCTACCGGGGTGAGTGGAAGAAAGACGAGGCTCGCCAGACCCTCAAGGACTTGCAGAAGCGAATGGATCGGCTGCAAGAACGGCTGTATGCTGAGGGCAAGCAGTCATTGTTGGTCGTCCTGCAGGCGATGGACGCCGGCGGGAAAGACAGCACCATCCGGCGGGTGTTTGAGGGTGTCAATCCGCAGGGGGTGCGGGTGACCGGCTTCAAAGCGCCGACGCAGGAAGAACGGGATCACGATTTTCTCTGGCGTATTCACCAGCACGCGCCGCGCAAAGGCTATATCGCTGTCTTCAACCGCAGCCATTACGAGGATGTACTGGTGGTGCGGGTGAACAATCTGGTGGACGAAAGCGTGTGGCGCAGTCGCTACGATCACATCAACAACTTCGAGCGCCTGCTTTATGACAGTGGTACTCGTATTCTGAAGTTCTATCTGCACATCAGCAAGGAAGAGCAGCGTGAGCGATTCCAGGAGCGGTTGGATGATCCAGAAAAGCACTGGAAATTCTCTCGCGGCGATTTGCCTGTTCGGGATAAATGGCCGCAGTACATGGAAGCATTTGAGGCGGTCCTGACGCGCTGCAACACCGAATATGCCCCCTGGCACATCGTACCCGCCAATCGCAAATGGTATCGTGATCTCGTGGTTGCACAGACGATTGTCGAGACATTGGAGGATATGGATCCGCAGTTCCCGGCAGCAGAACCGGGGTTGAACAAGATTGTCATCCCCGATTGAAATTTCCGTTACTGAGTGGAGGGTTCCGATATGGATACGGTTCTCAACCTGGGGCTGAACGAGGACACGCTGAAAGGTCTGCAACGCCTCACCGGAGATCAGCGTTTCGCCTGGGATACCTACCGCCGCTTTATCCAGATGTTTGGCGAAATTGTGCTGGGTACCCCGGTGGAGCGTCTGGATCAAACGATGGCGCGTATCCGGGCGGAAAATGGGGTGCGCAGTAACGCGGAACTGGATGTAGCTGCGCTGCAACGGGCAATCGAACGGCTCAAAGAGATTATTTTCGGTGAGACACGCCAGGTGGTCCCCGACGATGTGGAAGAACAACTACGCATGGCGATTGCCGCAGTCTTCGACTCGTGGATGAACCGGCGGGCGGTCGATTACCGGAGACTCAATCGCATCGATGACAGCATCGGCACAGCGGTCACGGTGCAGACGATGGTGTTTGGGAACGCCGGTCACCAGTCGGCGACAGGGGTGGCTTTTACCCGTAATCCTAACGACGGCGAGCCGAGAATCTTCGGCGAATTCCTGGTAAACGCCCAGGGCGAAGATGTGGTCGCTGGTACCCACACACCCGCCAAGATTCAGGCGATGGTCGATGACATTCCAGAGGCATATGTTCAGCTTCAGCAGATCGCTAAACGTCTTGAAACCCATTACCGCGATATGCAGGATATTGAGTTCACCGTCGAAGAGGGCAAGTTGTGGATGCTGCAAACGCGCACCGGCAAGCGGACCGGGCGTGCGGCATTTCGCATCGCGGTTGATATGGTCAATGAAGGTATGATTACGCCGGAAGAAGCCGTGCAGCGTGTCCATC
>CAYQJO010000104.1:3814-13886 GCA_964417785.1 uncultured Anaerolineaceae bacterium
CAGTTATTGCATCCGGTGGTCGATCCGGAATTCGAGAAAACGGTGTTGGCGGTCGGTTTACCGGCATCACCTGGTGCTGCGTCGGGTAAGGCGGTGTTCGATGCGGATCGGGCGCAGATACTGGCCCAGGCCGGCGAAGATGTGATCCTGGTCCGCCATGAGACCAAACCGGACGATTTTCATGGCATGGCGACGGCACGCGCCATTCTGACGGCACGCGGCGGTGTGACATCGCATACGGCGGTGGTGGCACGCGGGATGGGCAAATGCTGTATCGTCGGTTGTGAGTCCATCGACATCGACTATGCTCAGAAGATGTTCACGGTGGGCGGCCAGCGCATCACCGAAGGCGACTGGATCACCCTGGATGGATCGACTGGCGAGGTGCTGCTGGGACAGGTACCGACGATCAATCCGCAGCTTGACGAATACTATCATACGATCATGAAATGGGCCGATCAATTCCGCCGTTTGCGGGTGCGGTCCAACGCCGATACACCGTCGGATGCGCAGGTCTCGCGTGATTTCGGGGCGCAGGGTATCGGTCTTTGCCGGACTGAGCATATGTTTTTTGATGAACGCCGCATCGCTATTATGCGCGAGATGATTATGGCTCCGAATGCGGTGGCACGCTCCGAGGCATTGGCCCTGCTGGAACCGCTGCAAACACAGGACTTCGAGGGTATCTTCACGGTCATGGACGGCTGTCCCGTGACGATCCGTTTGCTCGATCCGCCGCTGCACGAATTTCTGCCGCCACATGAAGAACTGACGCTCTCGATCACCGATCTCAAGCTGAAGCTGCGGCTGGCCTCCAACCTGGAAGAAATCGACCAGCTATTAAAGCAGATTCACGAGCAGGAGAGTCTACTGGCCCAGATCGAGCGCCTGGATGAATCTAACCCGATGTTGGGACACCGGGGTTGTCGTCTGGGGATTATCTATCCGGAGATTACGGAGATGCAGGCGCGGGCGATCTTCACAGCGGCGATTAACTGCAAGCGGCGTGGGATTGATGTGATGCCGGAGGTGATGATCCCGCTGGTGGCGTTCGTTTCCGAGTTGAAGGCGCAGACCGAGCTTGTTCACAAGGTTGCGGAGGATGTGTTCCGCGACCTGGGGATGAAGGTCGAATATCATGTGGGAACCATGATCGAACTCCCGCGTGCGGCGCTGACTGCGGCAGAGATTGCCGGGGTGGCCGAGTTTTTCTCCTACGGGACCAACGACCTGACCCAGACTACACTCGGTCTGAGCCGGGATGACTCGCCGCGCTTTCTCCCTAGCTACGTGCATCTGGGTTTGATAAAAGACGATCCGTTTCAGACGGTGGATGTCAACGGCGTCGGCCAGTTGATCCAGTGGTCAGCGGAGCGGGGGCGGTCGGTCAACCCCGATTTGAAAGTCGGCGTGTGCGGTGAGCATGGCGGTGATCCGCGCTCGATAGATTTCTTCAACACGGTTGGTCTGGATTATGTCAGTTGTTCGCCCTTTCGGGTGCCGGTGGCGCGGCTGGCAGCGGCCCAGGCGGCTCTCAAAGCGAGGCGTTGATCGTGCGTCGGGCAGCGTCGAGAACCTGACCAACACTGATGTCGCGCACACAGGGATGATATTGTGGGTTATCGCCGCCCCAGTCCA
This sequence comes from uncultured Anaerolineaceae bacterium, assembly GCA_964417785.1. Taxonomy (GTDB): domain Bacteria; phylum Chloroflexota; class Anaerolineae; order Aggregatilineales; family Phototrophicaceae; genus DAOTUL01. Next base: position 5,453 of record CAYQJO010000104.1, read on the forward strand.
GCACGCGGCAGGGGCGGCAGCCGATGTCCGAGGTCAGCACTTTGTGTCGTGCTGCCGGTCCCCAGGGTCTGAACTCAACCGGGTCAGCAGCACCGAACAATGCGACGGTCGGGGTGCCGACGGCTGCCGCAAGATGCAGCGGTCCGCTGTCCGGACCGAGGACGACCAGCGCACGCTGGTAGAGGGCGGCGAGTTGGTGAATGTCGGTGTCACCAACGGCCAGACAGGCGCGGTTTTGCATCCGGCTGGCAATGGATCGGACCAGCGTCGTCTCGTGGTCGCCGCCAGTGAGAATTACCGATGCATCAAGCTGGTCTACCAGTGTATCGGCGACTTCGGCCCAGGCTCCCTCATCCCAGCGCTTGACCCAGGTACCCGAACCAGGATGAATGCAGAAAATCGGCTGGTCCGGTTCAACACTCCATTCCTTGAGATAACCGTCAATATAACCTTTGTCTGCATCGCCAACGGTGAATGCGTAATGTACCCGGTCGTCGGGTATTAGTCCTGTCCAGTGTTCGACCAGTTGCAGGTTGAGCCGGACCGCATGCCGGTGGGTCTGGGCGATCTTGTGCGTCAGGAAGGGCGCGACGTTACCGTGATTGTAGCCTATACGATTCGGGATGCCAGCGAGAAAAGCCACCATCGCCCCCCACCAGTGATCGGGCCGCATGACGACGGAGTCGGTGTAGCCGATCCGGCGTAGGTGACGGGCTACCTGCACGGCCTGCTCGTAGGGTGAGCGCCAGCTTCGCTTACGGGCGCGGTCGAACGCTGGGAAGCGCACGGTCAGCACGGCATCGATGTCGGTGCTGTTCGCCAGCACATCGGCGCTCCAGGGGCCGGCCAGGGCGTGAATCTCGCTGTGTGGCCGCGCCATGCGCAGTGCGTGCATTGCCGGGGTTGCCAGCAGTAAATCCCCCAGATGATCCGGGCGGATCAACAAAATGCGTTCTTTTTGTAGCGGTCGCTGGCGCGAGATTGGCACATGCGAAATTGCGGTCAATAACTGGCGGCGAATATGGTGCTTGACTGGTATTATGTGGAAGGCTTCGGTCATGTGCCGGTTGCGCAGCACCAGGGCTTCCCGATCCACATCAGACTCCTATCGCACGGTAGACATCGAGCAGACGCGGGATCAACACGGACCAGTCATAGTGCTGGCGCACCGCTGTCTGCGCACGGTCACTCAATTCATGGCGTTTGGCTGGATCGTGCAGAAATTCGGTGATGGCTGCCGCAAAGGCTGCTGGATCGTCTTCGATGCGCATGGCGTCTAAAACTGGCTTGACCAATCCGGCGCTGGCGATGGTGGTTGCTACAATCGGGATTCCGGCGGCCATCGCCTCCAGCAGCTTCAACCGTGTGCCGCTGCCCATGCGCAGTGGGGCCACATACACTTCGCCGCTGTGCAGGAACGGTATTACCGAGTCCACCCATCCGGTCAGATGGATGTTGTCGCGTTCCCCCAGGGGGACCAGTCGGGGGTGGGGCTTCTGACCGACGATGAACAGCCGCAGGTCCGGCACATCAATGAGTGGCAGGATCGAATCGACAAACCAGGTTATGGCGTCCACATTGGGCCGGTAATCCATTTTGCCAGTGAAAATCAATGAGTGGCCTTCCGGTTGACTGATGGACTGGCCGTAGACCTGGTCCTGTAATAACGTGTAATGATCGACCCGGACACCGCTGGGTACGATATGGATACGTCCGTCAGGGCAGATGGGTTGCAAGAGGGCAGCGTCTTCCGGCGAGACCGCCACCACAGCATCGGCTGCCGCGCACATCCGCTGCTCGAAGCGGCGGATGCGGTCGATTTGCAGCCAGGAATAAGCGGCTGCCGGCCAGCGCTGCGGGTTCTTACGGTCGATCTGGAAGATGGTCGTTTGCAGGGCGTATTCGGCGTTGAATGTGTCAAAGACCTGTTTGGCCGTTGGTTGGGCCTGTCCTGTCAGCGGCAGATAGCAGACCATCTCAATGCCCTCGAACTGGATAAGATCAAAGGTATTGGCCTGCAACAGGTCGCGCAGGTGGTCAGCGAAGATTTGATCGAAGAAGCGTCCGGCGATATCTGGCTCGCGGGTCAGCAGCAGATGGCGCAAACGCTGGCTGCGTGTCCATGCGGGCGGTGGCACGGTCTCGACGGCCAGATCGTCCGGCATGCTGTGTATCTCCCCCTCATGGAAGCACATGAGTGTGATGGTGTGACCGGCCCGGCGCAATCCCTCGATGATACCATGAGCGCGAATCGCACCGCCGGAGGCTGGCGGATAGGGTAAATTGTTTGTCAGGAATAAAGCATGCATGTCACTCATCTTAATGGAGCGCCCGGTAGACGGACAGGGCGATTCGGGCAGATTTCTCCCAGGTAAACTGAGCGGCTTGCTCTGGACCTCGCTGGCTCCTGTGGCCCAGATTGAGTGCCTGTTCCAGCGCGGCGACGATGGTTTCAGTATCATGCGGATCGATCAACCAGCCGGCATCGCCCATGACTTCCGGTATGGCGGAGTTGTCGCTGCCGATGACGGGTGTGCCGCAGGCCATCGCTTCCAGCAGCGGCATGCCGAATCCCTCGTAAAAGGTCGGCAGGACCAGCGCCGCCGCGCCGTTATAGATCACCGGGAGATCATCATCGCCGATGTCGCTGCGCCAGATGACTTCCGGGGTGGTCTGCACACGCTCAATGATGGCCTCGCAGTTCCAGCCAGCCTGCCCGACCAGCACCAGCGGCAAATCGCTTTTCAGTTCGATGAAAGCGTCCAGTAGGGCCGGGATATTCTTGCGTGGTTCCAGCGTGCCGACAAACAGCATGTAGCGCGATGGCAGATTCAGTTCGATCAAGCGTGAGACCGTCTGCGCCTGTGGCAGCGGACGGAAGCGCCTATCGACTCCGTGTGGCTGCACGGTGATCTTTTCCGCCGGGACCGCCAGCATGTCGATCAGATCGCGCCGGGTGGCCTCGCTCACGCTCAGGATGTGGTCGGCGTGGTGGACCGCCGCTCGAATCTGGTTGCTGTAATAACGTATGGATGCGGCGTCTTTGTGCTGCGGAAAGTGTAGAAACGTCAGGTCATGAACGGTGATGACATGGCGACGTGCGCCGCGCAGCGGCGGGACGAAATCCGGGCTATGCAGGACGTCCAGCCAGTAAGGGGAAAGCTCAACCGAGAGCGTGAGACGCTCCAACCGGTGATGGGGCGGTGTCCACAGCCTGTGTTCGGGAAAACGGTCGGCCAGCGGAGTCGTCGCCTTACGGCTCTGGAAGACGGTAAAATGCTCACCCGGTTGCAGGCGTTCCAGGGCCAGGATAAGCTGCCGGGTGTAGGTGCTGATACCGCCGACGCGGTAAGCGTTCAAGCGAGCGTCAATGCCGATATGGTGTGTCATTCGTTCAGTTTAATGCCGGAGTCGATCCGAAGCCAGCGTGAAACGATCTGGTCGATGGTGCCATCCTGCAAAAGGTCGCGGATCGCTTCATCCGCCGCGAGATAGGTGTTTTTGTGGTCACTGCGGACGGCGGTAACGAAGTGTGCATGTGTGATCTGGGTGAGATGCGGGGTCCATTCCGGGTGATCGTTGAGATAGAGTCCGGCGCTGACTCGATCCACCAGAGCCGTGTCGGCTACACCGATCCGGGCAGCATCCAGGGCATAATCGGGCAGTTCGTAGGGTTGTGACTCAAACGCATCAATGCGGCGCGACCACGCCCGGATTTCGCTATCGGCAGACGAGCCGAACTCAAAGGCCACCGACCGACCGGGCAGGGCGGTCATGCCATCCAATGGGTCCGCGCTGACCAGCACGAGTCCGGCGTCGAAGTAGGGGTGGGTGAAACGCACATCACGCAGGCTATCGAATATCAGTGATGAGATGATGATGTCTGCCTGATCGTTGATAAGCGAGTCGTAGAGTGCATCTATGCCAATGTTGGTGAAACGCACTGGCAGCCCAAGATGGTCGCCGATAGCTCTGCCAATGTCGATGTCGATACCGACCAGACCGTCCGCGTCGATGTAGTAGGCGAAGGGGATCGAACTGGCGTCGACGGCGACTCTTATCTCGCCATGCGGGAAAGCTGGTTTATGTTCATCAGGGCGGTGCATAACGACGATCAACATGACAGCACCCACCAGCGAGGCGACCGCCAGGACCGGCCAGCGTGATTTCAGGATTCGACGGGTGGCAGCAGCCACAGATCACCCTCCTGTTCCCATCCGCGTGCATAAGCCTGGATGGCGTAGTAAATAGGTTTGCGCTGGAACTCCGGCGTGACCAGGGTGAAATTGTCGCGGTAGTTGTTCTCCCAGCGGGGATAGCGCATCACCCAGATGCATAGTTGATTCATCCAGGGCCAGTTTCCCTCAGCCCAGGTGAATGCGTTTAGCGTCTGAGCGATCCGCTGTGACGGGCGGACTGCTTTGGTCCAGCGTGGATGGTCATTCCAGCCGCTCTCGGTGATATAAACCGGTTTCTCCGCATAGCGTGCCATGATGGCATACACCAGTTCGGCGCGACGGAAGTTGAGCGCGTCTTCGGCAGGAGGATCGGTCGCCGGGTGGGTGAGTCCGTAGGTGTGGATCGCCAGCGCGTCGAAATAATCGGCGGCACCGGCTTCGTACATGGATTCGAGGTAGATCAGATCGTTCAGGCCATGCGGACTGCCGAGCGGCTCCAATGTGGGGGCCAGCGCTCCGGCCAGGATTACCACGTCCGGGTTGGCTTTGTGGGCCGGCGTATAGACCGCCTTGAGCATGTCTACGTAGGCAACCGGATCAGGTGGCTGGCCGCCCCACTCGAAGGCCAGATTCGGCTCATTCCAGATGATGATGTGATCGACTACACCGGCGTAACGGTCGGCAAAACGGGCGACAAAGCGGGCGAAGTCGTCATAAGACTTCGCTGGCAAGTAATTAAAAGTTGTCTCGTCCGGACGCGCCCATTCTGGCACCAGTCCCATGCGGGCGATCACCCGGATACCCTGGGTGCGGGCGTGGTCGATGATACGGTCGGCCTGAGTCCAGTTAAGCTGGCCTTCATGCGGTTCGATATAAGCCCAGGGAAAGAACTCGACAATGGTATCCGCGCCCATCTCGCGTACATCCAGAAGGGTCTGGCGAATTTTCCACTCCTCAACTTCTTCGATCAATCGAGTGTGGACGCAGACCTGGGGTTGCACAGCCTCGACAATTTTCTGGTTCTCCGGGTACAAGCGGTGTTGTGGGGCAGCCAGATTGCTCAGGATGATATAGAACAGTCCGATACGCAGTAACCAGACGTGTTGAGCCTCAATACAATATTGCAACAGTGTTTGAAATCTGTTGCAGCTTCGTTTATACTTCACTTAACGTATTCTCATCTCGATGACAGGGACTACCATGCGCCTCTTCGTAAGCTATGCCCGTGTCGATAAACCCTACTGTGTCAAAATCGTAGATGTGCTGGAAGATGTTCATGATGTCTGGTATGACCATCGCATCCACGCCGGGCAGGACTGGTGGCAGGTCATTCAAGATAATATCCACAAGTGTGAAGGCTTCATATACCTGATTTCGCCTGAGTCGGTCAAATCAGAATACTGCCAGAAGGAATTTGAGCTTGCTTGCTCGTTGGGCAAACACGTCTTCCCGGTTCAGATTCATGCCGATGTGCGGGTGCCGGATTCGCTGAAGCATGTGCAAAACATTGATCTGACAAAAGGTCTTGATCTGGACGCGGTGAAGACGCTGCTGAACAGCATTCTGGTGCTGGAGCGTCTGGATAACAAGCCGCTCAGTAACGGTCATGGAAAGGTAGTCCCAGAAGTGGCTCCGGCGGTTCCCTTCGATGCTGAAGGTTTGATCGCCGATGTGGCAAAGTCGATGGATTCTGGTGACTATGACCGCGCTGTCTATCTGCTCAAGCGTGCCAGAGACAATAAGCTGCAAATCCGCTTTATCAATCTGGCGAGTATGCTGCAAGAGGCGGAAGTCCAACTGGAACGACAGGCGTATGAGCGGCAGGCGGAACGGGAATACAAGCCCATCGTGCATATGATCCAGTCGGATACTCTGCGTAAGAAAGGGTGTGAGTCGTTCCAGGCGTTTCATAAGGAGTTTCCTGGATATGATCCAGAGAACATCGGCGCTGTTTGTGCTGTTGAATTGATGCCGATGCTGGAATGGATCGATATCCAGGCGGGCGAGGTGACGATCCAGCATGGGCAGAAGAAGATTACTTATTTTGTCGACGGGTTCAAGATCGCTCGCTACCCGGTAACGAACGCGCAGTATCAGGCGTTTACTGACGCAGAGGATGGCTATAAGAATCCCCAATGGTGGGACTCGTCGCCGCATGCAAAGAAATGGTTCAAGCAGCATCCACGTCCATTACAATTGAAGGTTGTCTGGGGCGAACATCCCCGTTCGAGGATCTCATTCTACGAGGCGAAAGCGTTTGCTCGCTGGCTGAGTGTACGCACAGGTTGGACTATTGATCTGCCGACCGAGCAGCAGTGGCAGCGGGCGGCCCAGGGCGACGACAACCGTCTGTATCCCTGGGGCACCCGGTTTAACAAGGCGTGCTGCAACTGCAAACCAACCGGCCTACGGGCTGTCTCGAAGGTGAATCACTACGACAAGGGTGTCAGTCCGTTTGGTGTTTATGATATGGCGGGGAATGTTTGGGAATGGTGTGACAGTGTGAACTATGAAAATCGCAATGGTGGCAAGAGTGACGAAGACCTGCCGCGTGCGGTGCGTGGTGGCTCATTTATCAGCGTGGCACAGCGCCTCCGCAACACCTACCACTTCTATCTGGCTCCGCACTATCAATACCCGACCAACGGCTTCCGTCTGGCGATCCGTTAGATAAAAAACGATTCGGGTGCCTGCAACCGGATGTCGGCGTCAATGACGGCCTCCCACGATGCGTTGAACAGCCCCTCCGGCAGGTGATAGGTGCGCAGGTTGTGCAAATAGTCCACGCTGAAAATGCGCAGTGCGGGATATGCCTCGCTGGGATAGTCGAAGACTCTTGCATGCGCGTTTTCCATGCCGCCGATCCAGCGGAACAGCAGTTCATCCGCCGGACGATAATAGCCTCCCACGCGCACCATCCAATCCGGAATGTTCACACAGCCAGCACTGGTACGCCCGTAGATGTTCTCCTGGTTGACGGTGGTGGCCCAGCGCTGCCAGGGTGATCCATGCAGCGCATAACCTTCGCTGCCGAAGAAGCTGGTGAAGGGGACACCCGGTGCCCAGGGCTGCATGCTGCGGGCCAGCCATTTACTGGTGATGACCTGCACGCCGCGTGGGGTTGCATCCGGGTTGAGGACAATCGGCACGCGCAGAATCGGCTGCGGTCCCTCAAACGCCATCAGTTCCCGTGCCTGCAAGTTGATGACGATGAACTTATCGCTGGCGCGGATACCGTCCGTGATCTGTGGGATCGGTTGGCCGTAATCCAGTGCAATCGGCCAGATGTCACGCCGCTGCACGAACAGGCGCGTCCCCAACCGCACGCGCACGTTGTCGCGCTCGTCATCGGGCAGGAGTTCCACCCATTCTGAATCGACATCGACAAAGCGTACCAGCGCCCCCTGCATCAGCAGATGCACGCCGAAGCGTGTCGAGCGGATGATAGGGTTATGCAGCGGTTTGTACTCGCTGTCGTAGACCTGCACACCTTCCGGCAGGACAAAGCCATAGTGATAGACCCCGGCGGTCTGATCGGTTTGCTGCGGATAGGCGATTTGGAGATGGGCGGTATAGGTTGCCAGCAGTTCGTCAGCGCTGACCGCGTTGAAACGGTGGTTGTGGATGATCTCGTTATAACGTCCGCGCAGAGTGCGATTCAACTCCTCGAAGACGGTGGGCAGAGCATCCGTCGCCGCCAGTGACAGCATAACCAGCAGGTAGCGGTGTCCGTCCGGTAGTTCGATCAAACCGGCGTCGGTGATGACGGTCCCGGCATCGGTGATAAGCGAGCCGTTTTTGCTGTATGGGGTACCATTCAAATCGGTCGCTAACCGTTCCAGGTTGGCCCCGCGATTGTCATGGATGGTACTCAGCAAATCCAGGCACACGCGCAGGCCGTCGGATGGTAGATTTCCCAGCATCCACAGGTAGAACAGGCCCAGATCACGCGGGGTCATCAGGTTCTCGAAGGTGACGATCTGCCCGCTGACGGTGGTGCCGCGCCCCAGGTAGCGTGGATCAACCGCAGACATATTCGCAGCGATACCCTGGTTCCAGGCGCTCAGTGCGGAAAGCTGCGATACGCCGACCCGGTCGCTGGCCCAGTCGTTGAAAAGCACCAGCGGCTCGCGGCTGTCCTGGATTTCGGCCAGATAAGACAACACCTCGCCGGTCGCCGGGTTGTCGCTGCGTACTAACGCCTGATACAACGCCCGCAGCACTGGCTCGCCGCTGGTGGGCCAGTCTGCTACCGG
>CAYQJO010000105.1:0-13867 GCA_964417785.1 uncultured Anaerolineaceae bacterium
CCAGAATGAGACCCGCAAGAACCGAAAAACTGGTCAGCGCCGTCTGGCCGGCCAGCAAAGCGACCTCCACGATGTAGCCCTCTTCGACGGAGTCATTGTGGACTTCCAGATCATAATCAATGCCGGTATAGCGCACAAAGTCCTCGATATCTTCCTCGGTGACGCTGACCGTATCCACATTGTTGACCACGATAGCGATGGCGGTCACATAGACCAGCATACCGAACACGAACACGGTGATGGCCGCCGGGAAGACGAAATGCATCACCGCACGGACGAGGCTCTGTTTGCGCAGATTACCCGGTCGCGCCCACAATGCCAGCGCAAAGGTCGGGATGCCGACCGTCAGCAGCGCCAGAAGCGAGGCATGTTTAGGGACATAGGGGAAGCCCAATCCGGTGATGGCGGTGGCGATGATGAGCAGGGCAGCATAGACGGCGCGGGTAAGGAACAGGCGCAGGATGTCCTGCATACCGTTGATGATACGTTGACCTTCCAGAAAGGCGGGTGGCAGCGCACCGAAAGAGTCCTGGAGCAGCACGATGTCGGCCACGCCGCGTGTGGCGCTGGCTCCGCTTTGCATGGCGATGCCGATGTCGGCTTTCTTCAGTGAAAGTACGTCGTTGACCCCATCGCCCATCATGGCAACGTATTTGCCCTGCTGGCGTAAGGTATCGACCAGGCGCTCTTTTTGTTCAGGGGTGATGCGCCCGAATACAGTTGCCTCGGCGGCGGTCTGGGCAAATTCAACGTCGTTCATTCGCTCAAGTTCAGTGCCGGAGACCGTCGTAATCTCGCCAGGGAAGCCGGCCTGTTTCGCCAGTGCGGCGACGGTATCCGGGTTGTCGCCGGAGATGATTTTGAGTTCGACGCTGGCGTTGCGAAATCCTTGCAATGTTTGCCGCAGTTGAGGCCGCAGTTCATCGCTGAAGCTGACGATGCCAAGTGGTTGCAGCGGCGGCAGGTCCGGCTCGCCGTCAGCATTGTGCAGGCTGGTAACATCCGGATTATAGGCGAAGAGCAGCACACGCAGCCCGGTGTCGGTCAGGTCACGGGTGCTTGCCAGCAAATTTGTGTCTTCGGGCAGATACGGTTGCAGCATTTCCAGAGCGCCCAGCACATATGCCCCGCGCATGGCCTCGCTATCAAATGCGATAGCGCTCCACTTGCGTGCCGACGAAAACGGTACCTCGTCAACGATGGGCAGAGACTCGCCCTGCAATCCGGCGATAATGGCCTCGCTGGTACGGTTGGTCACGGATGCGCTGCGAGCGAAATTGCCTAACAGCATGTGTACCTGCACTTTATCCAGGGCCAGCGCCCGCAAATCGTGATAGTTGATCTTGTTGGCGGTCAGGGTACCGGTTTTGTCCATGCACAGGACGGTGACGTTGCTCAAGGATTCGACCGAGTTGGCCTGCTGGATGAGCGCCCCGAATTTGACGATCCGCAGTGCGCCCAGGGCATAGGCGACGATGACCATGAAAAAGAGACCGTTGGGGATCAATCCGGCGACGACGGCGGCCATTTGTACGGTGCGCATCAGCGGCGACGCAGTCAGCAGTGCGGCGATCAACATCAGCGAACCCAGGAAGAAGGCCATCATCAGCAGGATACGGATCACCAGATCGACATCGCGTTGCAACGGGGTTTTGCGCACGCGAAAGGCGCGGGCGTTGGTGGTCAGCTTGTTGGCGAAACTGGCTTCACCGACGCGAGTGGTCTCGTACAGACCTTTGCCCGTCACGACAAAACTGCCGGAGAGGACTTCATCACCATTCTGTTTGCCGATCAGGTCAGATTCGCCCGTCAACTGGGACTCGTCTACCTCAATCTTGCCCTCACCGATCATCACACCGTCCACCACAATCTGGTCGCCCGGTTCGCAGACGACCACATCACCGATGACCAGTTCGGATGGGTCCACTTCGCGGTCCTGGCCGTCGCGGCGCACGGTGACCTGGGGTCGGGTCAGCAGGGCAATCTGATCCAGTTGGCGCTTGGCGCGGAGTTCCTGGTAAACGCCGATGACGACGTTCATCAGGATCAGGCCGACGCTGACGACAGCATCACCCACGCGCCCGATGCCGATCATAATCGCGCCGATGGTGAACAGGATCATATTAATCAGATTAAAAATATTAGTTCGGATGATGTCGCGGTAGGTGCGACCGGATGTGATCTTGACGTTGTTGCCCTCGCCGCGTTGACGGCGCTCGATAACCTCTTGCTCGCTGAGGCCCTGGATGGTTTCGTTCATCAACTGACTCGTCAAATGTTTACCGTTTCCATTGTTATGGATCGTAGGCGCAACGTCAATCTGGATTAGCGCGTATTAGTGTGTATGATAGGCTCGTCGTAGCAAAAGAAAGCAGATAATGGCAGTAATCCGACTGACCAATGTGACCAAAGACCTGCCACTGGGCAAGACGGTGATTCATGCGCTGCGTGGTGTCAGCCTGGAAATCTATAAAAGCGAGATGGTGGGGATTGTCGGACCGTCGGGCAGCGGCAAAAGTACGCTGCTGGGACTGATGGGGGGATTGGACCGGCCCACGTCGGGTACCATTGAAGTCGATGGTGTGGACATCTCGCGCATGAACGAGGACCAGCTTACCGAGATACGCAATGAGAAGATCGGGTTCATCTTCCAGTTTTTCAATCTCATCCCCACCCTGACGGCGGTGGAAAATGTGGCACTGCCCATCCAGTTCGCTCGCAAGCCGAATTTCAAACCCAATAAACGGGCCAAAGACCTGCTGGTGATGCTCGGCCTGGAAGACCGGATGAAACATCGTCCTTCGGAGCTTTCCGGCGGCCAGCAGCAGCGGGTTGCCATCGCCCGTGCGCTGGCGAACAACCCGCCGCTCCTGCTGGCGGATGAGCCGACTGGCAACCTGGATACCGAAGCCGGCCAGCGAGTGATGCAGGCACTGCATACTGTGCGCGAGGAAGCCGGTACAACGGTGGTGATCGTCACACATGACTCGCAACTGGCGTCCGAGGCAGACGACATATACACTCTGGTCGATGGCCTGATCGTCGGAGAGCGGGTCCGCCATTGAAGTTGTGCTACAATAGGTGCGGCTAGATTTGGAAGGCGCATTCCATGCGGGCTGATTTTGCTCTCGATTACGACGTCCTGACCCTGGAACAACCGCAAAAACTTTACCTGATGGCACGATTTGCCTCCGGTCCTACACCATCAGATCGCAGTCGAAGACCGCTGAATCTGAGCCTGGTGATTGATCGCAGCGGTTCAATGGCCGGTGATAAGCTGGCCTATACCCGGCAGGCATCGCAATTCCTCGTACAAAATCTCGGCGTGGATGACACCCTGTCGATTGTCTTGTACAACGATCATGTGGAAACCCTGCTGCCACCGGAAAAGGTTCAGCGTAAAGACTTCATCAACCAGCAAATTGCGACAGTCAAACCCGGCGGGACAACCAATCTAAGCAGTGGTTGGCTGCAAGGCTGTACCCTGGTCGCAGATCATCTTGCACCGGAGCATATCAATCGTGTGATTCTCATGAGCGATGGACTGGCGAATCGCGGTGTGACTCAGACGGACCGGTTGGTTTCGCTGGCAAAGCAAAAACTGGGCGAAGGGGTCAGCACGACAGCGATGGGCCTGGGTCGTGATTTCAACGAAGATTTGTTGATGGCGATGGCGAGCGCCGGCGGCGGCGCTTACTATTTCATCGAAAGCCCGGAAGTCGCGCCGATCATCTTCCAGGAGGAGCTTCAGGGATTGCTCAATGTGATGGGGCAAAACCTGACGATCAGCATCGTGCCGGGCGAGGATATCGCGGAAGTTGAGCAGCTTAACGCCTACCCGGTTGACCGGAATCTGGATCGCATCACCTACCGCCTGGGTGATGTCTTCGGTGACGAGGTTAAAATGATGCTGCTGGCGCTGACGATCCCGGCGTTGGCGGAAATGGGCGAGCGGCAAATCGCCACGCTGCGCTTTGAATACGACGAACTGACCGATAACGGCAGCCAACATCACCAGGTGGATTTTCCGGTTATGGTCAATGTGGCTGAGGGCCGGCCCGAACTGGCGAATCCGGAAGTCGAGCAGTCGCGCCTGCTGCTGCTGGCAGCGCAGGCCCGCCAGAACGCGGTAAAATCCGCCGATTACGGCGATTACGCCAATGCGTCCCAGGTTCTCCGCCGAGCAGTGACCGAGATCGACAACGCTTCGGTCCGCGATGTGCGGCTGACCGAAGAACGCAAGGCACTGCTGCATCAGGCAGAGGCATTCGATCAGGGCGCGGAAAGCTACAACGAGTACAGCCGCAAGATGATGTCTACCCAGGCTTATTACACGATGACCAGTCGCCACGAGGACACCATGTCGCTGCGGATGCGCGAGGAAGGGCGAACATCCGACCAGGCCCCGACACCGGTGAGGAGTGATGCGCTGCCGACTCATGTCACCTGGAAGGACAGGACGTTTGAACTGGTCGGTAATTTGATTCGGCTGGGGCGGTCGCACCACAACGAGATCGTCATCAGCGCCAAAGGGGTGTCACGCTTTCACTGCCAGATCAGCCGCAAGGACGACCGCCTGCTGCTGGAAGACCTGGGCAGCACCAACGGCACCGTCGTTGACGGAACGGCTATCATCCAGCCGCACGAATTGCATGCGGGGGATGTGGTTTATCTTTGTGATGAAAAACTGATTTTTCATGAGGGGGATTCGACATGAGTACGGAGCGCGAGACGTATCGCGTTGAAGTTGGCGGTGTTGTGCGCGATCTGCCGCTATTTGAAGTGGCACCGGGGGTGCGCATCGCTGTGTTGAATATTCTGGGCGACACGGAGTTTGTGGTCGCTGCCAGCCGCGAACTGGTCCAACGGTTGGCTGGACACGAATATGTGGCGTTTGTGACGGCGGCGGCCAAGTCGATTCCGCTGGCGCACCAGTTGAGCCTGGATACGGGCGTCCCGTATGTGGTTCTGCGCAAAGATCGCAAGGGCTATATGGGCGAGGTGATCGAGGCCGAAACCGTGAGCATCACGACCGGCGCACCCCAGACTCTCTACCTGGACGAGAAAGATCACGAAATCATCGCCGGTAAGCCGGTGGTTATCGTGGACGATGTGATCTCGACCGGCAGCACACTGGAAGGGATGCGTCAGATCATGAAGAAGGCCAGGGCCACTGTCGCCGCTGAAGCCGCTATTTTCACCGAGGGCGACCCGGAAAAATGGCACGACATTGTGGCGCTCGGTAATTTACCGGTGTGGGTGGATAACTAAATGCCCAGTGGCAGGGCGATGTTGAAGGTCTGACCGTCGTTCTGCCACATGCGACCGCCGTGCATGGCAATGACGGCCATCGCCAGCATCAGCCCCAGGCCGGTTGAGGTGCTGGTATCGGTGATGTTGTCTTCTTCCAGATGAAAACCACGCCAGGGCAACTCATAGATCGGTGTGGCGGGTCCATCACTGTGAACGGTGATGATGACTTCCGGGCGTTTGCTGTCGCGGCGGGCGTTGATATGGACGGTGCCTTCGATCTGGATAGTGCTGAAGGCGTTGTCAATCAAGCTACCCAGGACACGGAACAACTTGCGCCGGTCGGCGAAAATCAAGGTGGCTTCGTTGGCGATGTTAACTGTTACCATGACCGTTTTGTCGCGATAGCGCGTCAGACGGCGTAGATAAGCGACCAGACTCTTCATATCGTTCAGTAAATCAACTTCCTCAACGATCAACCGCTCCTGGTTGGTGTCGATCTGAGCCATATACAGCATATCGTCCAGAAAGGTCCCGAAGTGGCGTTCGTACTGCTGCATTTTGCGCAAGGTGTGCTGCTGCTTATCGCTGATGTCGCCCAACGCCCCCATCGCCATCAGATCGGTGTAGCCCTGAATTGAAGTCAGCAAGGTTTGCATATGCGTGATCGCCGCCACGAATGCCTGATCAAAACGGCTGTTGGGCAGGATAATCAGCGTACCGAGTAGCTGCTCATCGGCGTCGTAAACTGAGGACAGCCTGACGTTGATGAGGCGGTTGGCAAGGGTGACGGTTTGCTCGAAAGTTGTCTCGCCCAGGGGGGTCACATAAGGATCGTCCAGGCGTTGGTCGATGGCGCGGTTCCAGTCGAAATTGCGAAAATTCCAGGTCGGCGGCATCGGTTGGTTGATGATGTCATCTCGGGCTATACCGAGAATGTGTTCGGCAGCTTGATTGCAGTGGCGGATGACCCCACCGGTGTCGATAAACAGCACACCGTCCGAGATGTTTTGTGGGAGTACAGCCAGCAGTTCGTTCACGTTGCGCTCGTTGCTTAACACCGTCAGGCGTTATATTAGCGCAAAATCGGCCTTTTCTCGACCACCAGAAAGTGGGAAAGTCCCCAGGTATCGAAAATGGAACCTTCCAGAAGATACAGTGCATCGCGCATGTGTTTTGCCGCCGGGCCAGCACGGGCGATGATGTTGTCGTAGCCACCGTAGATGCGGCTGTGGTGAACGATGGTCACCGGTGTACCGGTGAACAAATCCAAGAGTTGGCGACGGGTATAGGCGCGGACGTGCGGTGCGAGGCGATTCCGCCAGCGATCCGGCAGGTAGTTGATAAGTGGGGTGTTGCCAAAATGATAAGTTTCACGCCAGTAATGGCCGTGTGTCTCGAAGGGATACCAGCGGTTGGGCAGAAAGATCACGATCCGTCCGCCAGGAACCAGCACACGCACCATTTCGCGTACCGCCTCCCGGTCATCGCCGACGTGTTCCAGCACCTCATGCGAAAGAATTGTATCGAAGGTGTTGGCCGGATAGGGTAGATACTCAGCGGCGGCTACCAGCGCATGTGGAGTTTCGCGGCGAGCAGTCTGCACTCGCTCGATCTCAATGTCGAGGGCTTCGACATACGGGCTGTAGCGCTGGCGAATCTGGGCGGCGTACATGCCGACGCCGCAGCCATCCACCAGGATGTGGCCGTTATCCAGTTGGGTCCACCGGGCCAGCATTTGCAGGCGGCGTTCCTGTCCTGCACGCCAGACATAACTCGGTTCGCCACGAACGGCAGCTAAATTGGAGTGGGTCATTTTCTAGTCACCAGACGTGAGGTTGTGAGTTTAACACCCTGGCTCCTGGGCCTGGTATCTGCATGATGACCGTTTGTGCGCGAAAGGTCAATGGGGATCAGGACTGTGATGGTCGTTCCTTTGCCAGGTTTGCTTTCCAGCTTGAGTGTGCCTTCCAGCAGTTCGGCCCGCTCGCGCATGTTGACCATGCCGAAACTGCCGCGTTCATCGTAGCTGGCGTTGACCTGGGCTGCGTCAAAACCGACACCGTTGTCGCTGATGCGCACGACGATGAAATTGTTCTGACGGACGGCCTGCACTTTGATAAGGCTGGCTTCGGCGTATTTGCGGGCGTTGTTGACGGCTTCCTCAATAAGGTAGAACAATGCACCCTGCTGTGTGGAATCCAGGTAGTATTCGACTTCCGGGTGGACTTTGAACTGTGCGGCTTGCTTGTAGGTTTGCTGCAATTTCTCGGAAAGTTGTTCCAGCGCGGCGGACAACCCCTGGGATTCCAGCGCCAGTGGCCGCAGCTTGAACAACACATGCCGGATTTCCTCGGTCGCCCGCACCGCCATCCCCTCGGCGGTTTCCAGTTCGCCCGGTACCTCGTCCGGCGAGGTATCCATCAGGCGTTGGATGATGCGCAGGCGCATGGCGACAGCGGAGATCGTCTGGGTGGGGATGTCGTGCAGATCGCGCACCAGTGCTTTGCGAGCGTCCTCCTCCATCTGGATGATGCGTTCCTTCTCCTCGCGCAGATTTTCGTAGAGGACGGCGTTTTGCAGCGCGACGGTGGTCTGCACGCCGATGGAGGTGAGTGTATCAATGCTGTCAGGGTCGAAGGCATCGGGTTTGCTGCTACCGTAGATCAGTACCCCATAATTGTCGTAATGGGCGTGGAGCGGCAGGCATACAAAAGAGCGGATGTCACGCAGGCCGGAGAAGTTGCGCAGCACCGGGTCCTGGGCGGCGATTTTGCCGATATAGGGTTCGCACTCGTCCAGCGTGGTGGCGATGACGCCCTGGGTGGCAGGGATGGAGAGGGCGTCGTCGTTATGGCGCAGGCCGCGTGATGCCGCCACATACAGATGGTCTTCCGATGCGCCGAAGAGCAGTACCAGGCTGGCAATGCGCTGGCCGGGCATGGGACGCACACTCAATTGGCCGATGTTGAGCGCTGCTTCCAGGATTTTGTCGTAGTTCAGTGTGCTGCTGAGTGTGGCCGACATCTCCGAGATACTGCGCGCCCGCTCGCGCATGGTGATGACCAGCGCCTCGGTTTCCTGTTGGATGGCCTTAATATCGCGGTCGGCATAGCTGGTGTAGAAGCTGTTGACCGCCTGCCATATGCCGACGCTCAGAACCACCAGCAGCAGACTCAACACCGGCAGCGTGTAAGTATCAAGTAGGAGGTCCATATCCACCTGATTATCAAGTGCGTCCTGGCCGGTCAGATAGACGATAACGCCGAGTGTGACGGCGATCACGCCGGTGGCGTGCAGACTGCCCCAGGTCGTGCCAGCGTGGAGCAGGCCGCTGACCGCCAGAAATCCGGCGATCCCGGCCAGCAGCAGCGGTGATCCATCGGATAGATAGACGTAGATACCAGCGAGAAAGACATCGGCGGCGAACAGGATATACGGTGTCACTGTGCGGAAGGCGCGAATGAAGACTGTCGCGGCTAGCACGGCCACAATCGCGCCGCCGATGCCACCAGCAATTAACAGGTCGTTGGTTTCGGGCGATGCTTCAGAGAATTTGGTGCGCAGCAGATAGATTGCCAGGGAGGTAACAAGCAGAAACACAGCCCGTTGGGCCAGGATTGCCCAGTGAAAACCATGTTTGTTGGCTGCGTTCATCGCCCAGAGTAACTACATTACTTCAACACTTCTACATTACCACGCAACGATGGCAGCAACAATAAAGGTGACACTCCGGATGAGACGAACCGCTTGCATCATCCCGGAAAGCATGGTAGGATTACGCACAATTAAGCGCAGGAGCAATTTGCGTGAACGTCTGTATCTTCTGTATGTGTATGATGATGATGAGCCAGAAGACCGAGCGCCCGGACGTTTGACGCTTGCTGTGTGCAGCGTATCATGAGCCAACCTCCGGGTTGGCTCTTTTTATTTGTCTATTTGGAGGATAAACCATGACCGACCGCGAACTCAGTTTCAACACGCAGGCCCTTCACGCCGGGTACACCCCGGACCCGACCACCGGTTCCCGTGCTGTACCCCTCTACCAGACCTCATCATACCAGTTCCGTGATACCGACCACGCCGCCGCCCTGTTCGCGCTGCAAGAACCGGGCAACATCTACACCCGCATCATGAACCCCACCAACGACGCCTTCGAACAGCGCGTGGCCGCACTTCAAGGTGGTGTGGCGGCACTGGCGACCGCATCCGGTCAGTTTGCCGAAACCCTGACCATGTTGTCGCTCGCCAACAGCGGCGACGAAATCATCTCTACCAGCGCCCTCTACGGCGGGACCTACACCCTGTTCGCCCACAGCCTGCGACGGTTGGGCATCAAAGTCCATTTTGTCGAAGGGGCCGATCCCGACAAAATCGCCTCGCTGATTAACGACAAAACCAGAGCTGTCTACCTGGAGACCATCGGCAATCCCAAGCTGGAAGTCCCGGATTTTGAAGCTATCGCCGCCGTCGCCCACGCAAAAGGCGTACCGGTCGTGTGCGATAATACCTTTGGAACCCCCTATCTGTTCAAGGCGTTCGATCATGGTGTCGATATTGTCGTTCACTCCACCACCAAATGGATCGGCGGGCATGGTTTGAGCATCGGCGGCGTGATTATCGACGGTGGCAAGTTCGACTGGAAAGCCAGTGGCCGCCACGATGGCATCGTGGAGCCAGAACCCGCTTATCATGGCGCTGTGCTGGCCGATCTGGTGGGTGATCTGGCGTTCATCATCCGCGCCCGTGTGGTCGGCCTGCGCGACTTCGGTGGCTGCCAGGCTCCCTTCAACAGCTTCCTCAACCTCATCGGCCTGGAAACCCTGTCGCTGCGCATGGACCGGCACGTCGCCAATGCCCTGTCGGTCGCCCAATTCCTCCAGGACCACGCCGCGGTCGAATGGGTCAACTATCCCGGCCTGCCCAGCCACCAGAGTCACGAACGCGCCCAGAAATACCTGCCTAAAGGTGCCGGTGCGGTCATTGGATTTGGCATCAAAGGCGGTAAGGAAGCCGGGGCAAAGTTTATCAATAACCTGAAGATTTTCTCCCATCTGGCAAATGTGGGCGATGCACGCTCGCTGGCGATCCATCCAGCATCAACCACGCACCAGCAACTCAGCGCCGAAGAGCAGACCCTCAGCGGCGTGACCGATGATTATGTCCGTCTGGCGGTTGGCATCGAAGAGATTGACGATATACTCTGGGACCTGGATCAAGCTCTAAAAGCTTAGACAAACCATGCATAGCAAAAAACCAGCCACATTACGAGAGATGCTGCCGCGCCGTGCGGTACGAATGCACAATCCGGGATCGGTCGGTGTCGTGGACCGGCAGTATGCTCATTTTGCCGATACACTGCATCTGCGATCCGGTGGTAAACTGACCGGTTTCACCATTGCTTATGAAACCTACGGTCATCTCAACGCAGACCGCTCGAACGCTATCCTCATCTGCCATGCGCTATCCGGCGATTCGCACGTCGCCGGGTACTACACCGACGATCCAGAGGAAAAACCGGGCTGGTGGGACGAAGCTGTCGGTCCTGGCAAGATGTTCGATACCGACCGGTATTTCGTCATCTGCTCGAATGTACTGGGCGGATGCCGGGGGACGACCGGACCGTCGTCACTGGCCCCGGACGGCAAACCCTACGGGCTGCGCTTCCCGGTTGTCACCATCGCGGATATGGTGGAAGCGCAGCGCTATCTGCTGGACTATCTGGACGTTGAACGGCTCTTCGCCACTGCTGGTGGCAGCATGGGCGGGATGCAGGCGCTTCAGTGGGCGGTGGAATACCCGGAACGGGTAGAAAACGTGATCTTCATCGCCAGCACACCCCGCTCATCCACACAGAATATCGCCTTCAACGAAATCGGACGGCAGGCTATTTACGCCGATCCACGCTGGCGGCATGGCAGTTACTATGATGGCGATCATCCGGACGGCGGGCTGGCCGTCGCCCGGATGATCGGCCACATCACTTACATGAGCGAGCTTTCGCTGGAATACAAATTCGGACGCAACTTGCAGGACAAAGAAGAACTGGCCTACAGTTTCGAGACTGAGTTCGCCGTCGAAAGTTATCTGCAATATCAGGGTTTCAAGTTCACCGAGCGCTTCGACGCCAACAGCTATCTGTACATCACCAAAGCACTCGATTACTACGATGTCGCCAGCGGCTATGGGACGATCTATGACGCGCTGCGCCGGACACAATGTTGTTTCCTGGTCATGAGCTTCAGCAGCGACTGGTTGTACACCGATAAGCAGGCCCGCGAACTGGTCGATCCACTGCGCCGTCTCAAGCGTGAAGTCGAATATCACCGGATCGAAGCGTCATTTGGACACGACTCATTTCTGGTTGAAGTGGAAACCATGACCGAACTGGTCAGCAGTTACCTCAACAGACTATGGAACAGAACTCAAAGGAGACCTTTGTATGATGCGTAAACCACGCCGGGTAGATTTAAACGGACTCAGAACCGGGATGGCGACGACAATTGTGCTGCTGGTGGCAGCCTTCATCCTGGACTGGTGGCCGCTGGTAGCATTCGTGGCGCTGGCGCAACTGCTCGGCGCTTTCGACACATCCTTCGCCCCATACCGGCTTTTCTATCGCGCTGTCGTTAAATCATTTGTCCAACCTCATGTGATCGCCGACAACCCGGAGCCGCATCGTTTCGCCATGCTGGTCGGCGGATTATTCAACAGCGCGGCCACCCTGGCACTGATCGCCGGTCTGGATGTGATCGGCTGGATATTAGTAGGTATCGTCGTGGTCCTGGCGAACCTCAACTTCTGGCTGGATTTCTGCCTGGGCTGCTGGATGTACTACCGCTTCAACCGTCTGGGTATTCCTGGCTTCACACGGTCGCCCATTCAGGAGTAAAACTATGCTGGAACGCGCTTTACTGGTTATCGTTCTGTTCGCCATCGGATACGCCGCTTATCGCCTGCGAGTCAGTCGCCAGATCGATCAGGTCTCGCATGATCCGCTCCTGGACCAGCTTCAACCGGGTATACCGGCCATCATCTATTTCACAACACCCGACTGCATTCCCTGCCGCACGCGCCAGCAGCCCGCATTAGAGCGTATCCGCGAGACATTGGGCGAGAATGCACTCCAGGTGCTTCAGATTGACGCCACACAGGAGCCAGACGTGGCGGATCGCTGGGGTGTGCTTTCAGCACCGACCACCTTTATAATCGACAGCAGCGGCCAGACGGTGGCGGTAAATCATGGGGTTGCCGACGAGGCCAAACTACAGCGCCAGATCACCGCATAACAAATTTTTCAGCCATTGAACACCGATATGGTGCTACACTGTAACCATAAGCATTATGTCGGAGAACAACTATGCCAGTGTTGCTGCTTGCGCAGGGCGATCAGGCGGCCAGAGCAATATTGCGTCAGGCCATAGAAGCCCGCTACGGAACACGCCCGCCAGCGCTAGACCATCTGAAAATCGACTTTGAGGGTCGGGCGCATGTTAGAGTCGGCCCGGTGAAAACCTGGGTACCGGTGGATGTGACCGCTTACTTCAGCTTCCCGACCGCCATGCGCTGGGACTTCGCCGTTAAGCCGATGGGGCTGCCCGTCCAACGGGGTGTCGAAGCCTTTGATGGCAGCACATTTCGCAGCACACGCGGCAGCAAGGCACCGGCAGAAGTCACCGACCCGGCGCTGGTCCAGTCCATGCAGCGTCGTTTGTGGGCGGTGGCCGCCATTCTGCTGACTCCGCTCAGCGATATGTTTGTCAAATTGGCGACCATCGGCAATTACAGCTTTAGCGCCATCAACACCCAACTCAACGACAGCGCCGAGGTCTTTCTCCGCTTCGATCACTCGATAGATTATGTCAAGGTCCACTGCCTCAACCCGGATAACAACCATCAACAGGCTTACACCCTGTATCCATCCGAGGAGTTGACAAACATTGACGATCTGCTGCTGCCGTCCAAGATCAAATTCTTCTGGGACGAAACACCCTATTTTGAAGCCACGCCAGTCACCGTTGACACAAATCCAGATTTCACCGACGAGGTGTTCACCATCAGCTAGAAATACTTCTGCGGCATGGGTTCTTCGGTGACATGATAGACAACAAAACCGCGTGCGCGATAGTTCGCCAACGCATGCGGTCCATCCAGATTGCAGGTGTGCAGCCACACCCGTGCCGCACCCATCTCCCAGGCATGCGCCACGCCATAGCTTAAGAGGTGCTTGCCGAGTCCCCGCCCGATGAACGGCGGGCGCAGACCAAAGTAGGCCACTTCCATCTCGTCAGACTGGCGGTTAAGTTCGATGTAGCCACCCGGAACCCCGTCCACATACAACACATAAACCGTCGTGTTCTCGTCTTCCAACAGCATCGTCAACACCTGATCCGAGAGATGCCTCCGGTCACGCCAGCGCCACATCTCACCCACCGAGCGATACAAGAAGCGATAATACTCCGAATCTAGATGCGCCATGTGGCTGATCGTCACACCAGCGGAGTCGCTGTAGGCAGGCCGGAACATCGCCCGGTCGGTCATGTGCAGATAAGTGGTTACCAATGTGGAAAGGGGTGGGTGAGGGGAGGGCGTGGGCGGAGGGTGAGTGGGAGGGGTG
>CAYQJO010000106.1:0-10831 GCA_964417785.1 uncultured Anaerolineaceae bacterium
AACGGCACCGCTGGTGGATTTTGTCAGTTTCCAGCATTACGGCGACACAGAAACCCTGCGGCAGGAGATCGCCCGTCTGCGGGATGCCACCGGAAAACCGCTGCTGCTGGCTGGTGTCGGTTACAGCACATACGATATGGACGAGATTGCCCAACGGGATGCGCTCTACCGTGCGTTGGAGGCCGTTGAGCAGAACGATCTGGGTGGCTGGCTGGTATGGACGGCTTTCGATTATCCAGCGGCGATTATGTGTGAAGATTGTCCCGAAGCGCACTATGGATTGTGGCATTCCAGCTACTTCCCCAAGCGGGCGCTGGACGCTGTTCATGCGTTCACGTTAGACTGAAGCCAGCAACTTTTCACGGGTGTCTCACGTAAACAGCGTAGACTTTTTCAATTGGCTATGTATGGAAAGTGTATTCCATTATGATGTCTCCCCGCTGGCGTATGCGGCGTTCCACCTCTGAAGAGAACTCTGATCAACCGGTTCAATGGCTGCGCATGCTGCGCTATCTGCGCCCCTATTGGCGGCGTTTGTCTGTGGCGCTGGTGGCGATGCTGATCAGCGCCGGCCTCAGCCTCGTATTTCCGGCAGTGATCCAACAGGTAGTCGATACGGCGCTGCAACAGGAGGATATGGCCCTGCTCAATCAGGTAGCTGGATTCTTGCTGGTCGTCTTTTTCCTGCGGTCGGTCGCGACGTTCTTTGAGGGTTACAACCTGAACTATACCGGCGAGCGAATAGTGGTCGATTTGCGCATGGATTTGTTCCGGCATTTGCAGAGTATGTCGCTGGGATTTTTTATTGAGCGCCGCGTGGGTGAACTGGTCTCGCGGATTGCGTCGGATGTGACCATGATGCGCAACGTCCTGGTGAATAACGTCAGTTCAGCCTTGCAGCAGAGCGTTATGATGGTCGGTGCAGTGACCATCATGTTCATCATGAACAGCAATCTAACTCTGTTCATCATCGGGCTGGTGCCGGTGATGGTGTTGATCGGTTTTGGCTTCGGCTTTTATCTGCGGCGGACCAGCCAGCATATCCAGGACGAGTTAGCCCATGCGATGGTGGTGACGGAAGAGGTCTTCCAGGGGATCCGCGAAGTCAAGAGCTTTGTGCGCGAGCAGCACGAGATCAACCGCCATGACAGTGCTCTCGAACGGGCTTTTCGGGCGACTATCCGGCTCCAGCGCATCCGGTCGGTATTTGGCCCGACAATCGCGTTCATGGGATTCGGCGGATTATCCGCGATTCTGTGGTTTGGCGGGCGCGAAGTGTTGGAAGGTCGGCTGACTGGCGGTGAACTGGTGGCGTTTCTGGTGTACGGGTTGACCGTTGCCGGTAACTTCGCTTCGCTGGTGGGGATGTATGCGCAGTTCCAGGAAGCTATCGGGGCGACCCGGCGTGTGTTCCAGTTGATGGACATGAAGCCGGAGGTCGATGACAAACCGGATGCCGTCAATATGGATGGTGTAGAGGGCCGGATCACGTTCGATAATGTCACATTTACCTACGACCAGAAGCAGGATGTGCTGCGCGGTATCGATCTAGACATTGCACCCGGTGAAGTGCTGGCGCTGGTGGGACCAAGCGGCGCGGGCAAAAGCACCATCTTCAACCTGATTCCACGCTTCTACGATCCATCCGATGGCAGGATCGTAATTGACGGCCATGATGTGCGTGATGTGACGCAAGCCAGCCTGCGCGAACATATTGGTATCGTACCCCAGGAGAGTATTCTGTTTGGCGGCACCATCCGTGAGAACATTCGTTATGGCCGGTTGGAAGCAAGCGAAGACGAGATCATTGAGGCGGCAAAAGCTGCCAACGCGCATGATTTTATTGTCGGATTGCCCGATGGTTACGATACACTGGTTGGCGAGCGCGGCATGCGACTCAGCGGTGGACAGCGCCAGCGGGTGGCGATTGCGCGGGCGATTTTGAAAAACCCGCGCATCCTGCTCCTGGACGAAGCGACCTCAAGCCTGGACAGCGAGAGCGAACATCTGGTGCAGGAGGCGCTGACCCGGTTGATGCAGGACCGCACCACCATCATCATCGCCCACCGGCTCAGCACGATTCGCGTGGCGGACCGCATCGCCGCGCTCGATCATGGCGAAGTTGTGGAGATGGGTACGCACAATGAACTGCTGGCACAGCGCGGACTCTATGCGCGTCTGTACGAGATGCAGTTCAGTGAGAATGGTGTTGTGCCGGAGTATGCAGCCGACTAAAGCTTGTGGATACCACATTCGGTCTTGCTGCTGTGCGCCCAACGCCCGGAACGCAGATCATCCCCGCTGGCCGTTTCGGTACAGGGCCAGCAGCCGATACTGTGATAGCCCTGATCGTGAAGTGCGTTGTAGGGCAGGTCGTGGGCTTCGATGTATGTCCAGATCATTGTCTCGGTCCAGTTTGCCAGCGGGCAAATCTTGGTGAGATTGTTCTTGCGATTATGTGAGACGATGGGCGTGTTGGCCCGTTCAGCAGACTGGTCGCGGCGTAGACCGGTGATCCAGGCACCATAGTTGCGCAGGGCTTTGTTTAAGGGTTGCACTTTGCGTAGCTGGCAGCAGGTATCCGGGTCACGCTGCCAGAGTGAATCGCCATAGGCAATCGTCTGTTCCGCCAACGATTGTTCTGGTTCGACACGGATGAGATCAATGTGGAAACGCGCTTGAACCTCATCGATCAAGGCGTAAGTTTCGGGAAAAAGCAGGCCCGTGTCGAGCGTCAGGACCGGGACTTGCGGTGCGATGTCTTGCAACATATGAATCGCGACGATGCCGGTCGGTTGAAAACTGGTGACGACGACAAGCTGATCGCGGTACGTTTCAACCGCCCAACGCAAAATATCCTGCGGGGCGGCCTGTTCAAAGGATTCTGAGGTGCGCACTCTCTGTTAACCTTACGTGTGTTGTCCTGATCTTCTAACACTACAATTGCGAATCCGTTTCGTAGTGATATAGTAGCACCCTGTGATTCGGGTTGTCCCTTAACGTTTGGATTATGTCAGAATTTTCATATCGGCGTGTGCTGGTCACAGGTGCGACCGGATTTCTGGGTGGCGCGCTGACCCGGCGATTGAGCAGCAGTGGGGTATCAGTGCGGGTGCTGGTGCGGCGGCCCGACGATACGCTGCGTGAATTATCCGGTGTTGAGCTTGTCCTCGGTGATCTGACGGACGCGCACAGCCTGGATCAGATTGCGGCTGGCTGCGATGTCGTTTTCCACTGTGCGGCGGCATTGGGTGGACCGGCAAACTACCAGCATCAGGTCAATGTGGTAGGAACGCGCAATTTGCTCAACGTCTGTGATGGTGTTCGCCGGGTGGTGCATGTGAGCAGTATCGCCGTGTATGGCTATCGTCAGCGCAGCGATGTGACTGAGGAAACACCGCACGACCCCGGAGCCGATCCCTATAACATCAGCAAGAGTCGAGGGGAGGCGGTTGTGCGCGAGTCGGCCATACCCTACAGCATCATCCGTCCGGGTATGATCTACGGGCCGCGTGGCGGTCTATGGACGGTGACGGCCTTCAAGCTGGCGCGGCGCAATCCGACGGTTTTCCTCGGTGATGGGCGAGGTTCGGCTTACCCGGTGCATGTAGATGATGTGGTCGATTTGATGTTGGTGCTTGCCGATCACCCGGCAGCAGCCGGTGAAGCATTTCACTGCACGCCCGATCCTTCACCGACGTTCCGCCAATACCTGGGTGCATTTGCAGACCATCAGCGTTGGTTCGGCGTGCCGGTTGTGCCAGTCGCCCTCATGGCACGGATGCTGCGTCCGTTTGCCGGGAACCGTCATCGGCTGCAAGATTTGCCGGATATTCTCGGTATGCTGCAAACCTATCGCACGTATCGCATGGACAAGGCGCGTGACCGGCTGGGTTGGGAGCCGCGAATCGACCTGGAGGCCGGTGTGCAGTCCTGTATGCCGTATCTGCGGGAAAAGGGACTGCTGTGATCGTGCTGTATGCTGCTGCCCTGGTGATCCTGGCCGGTCTGTTGTGGTGGCTGCTGGTTGCGACTGAGGGCGCGTATCTGGGCCGCCGGGTGGTCATCTGGCTCTACGACCTCTACGCCGACCGTTATGACAGCATCAAGGATTTTCGACCGGAGTACGATCATGTGCTGCTGGCGGGGCCGATCATGGCGATTATCGCGCCTCAGGTCGCGCCGATGGTGCTGGATGTGGCGACCGGAACCGGACGTTTGCCGCTGGCGCTGGTCAATCACCCGCAGTTCCAGGGCCGGGTGATCGGTGTGGATTTGAGCCGTCATATGCTGGCGAAGGCGGCCCGCAAACTGGATGACCGGCGGGTGACATTCCTGCGTGTCCCAGCGGAGGTGCTGCCGTTCCCCGATGCCAGCTTCGATGTGGTTACCTGCCTGGAAGCGTTGGAGTTCATGTCCGACCCGGAGGTGGTGTTATATGAGATGGCCCGTGTGCTGCGCCCCGGTGGCCTGCTGCTCATGACGAATCGCATCAACACCCGGTTGATGCCGGGCAAGACGTTTACTGACGATCAACTTGAATCCATGCTTCAGGCGTGCGGCATTGACGATGTGTTCATCGAACCCTGGCAGGTCGATTATCATCGCGTGTGGGCGACTCGCTGCGGTGACTCGCTGCCGGTGGGCGCACGTCCCTGGCTGGAACTGCTGCTCTGCCCAGAATGTGGTGGTCGGTTCGATGCAAGTTTGCATTGTGAAACCTGTTCCTGTCGACTTCAGGTGAATGCTGACGGGGTTTTTGATAGACACTGTAAATCTCGCTAATGGCTTTGTTACAATCAGTTCTGTGTCCGTCAACCATTCATGAAGGAATAGCACTTTGAAGCCTCTGCCAAACCAACACGCCGTTCTGGTCGCTCAGGCCATCCAGGCCGCGCAAGCCGATGGTGATCTGCCGCCGTTCGATCTGCCTGAAATCCTTATCAAACCGCCCAAGAACCCGGACCAGGGCGATTACGCCTCTCCGGTGGCGCTGGCGCTGGCGAAGGTGGCCCGCCAGAAGCCGCTGGACATTGCCAACGCTATCGTGAAGCACCTCCCCGATGCTGAATTCGTGGGTGATGTCGAGGTGGCACCGCCGGGTTTTATCAACTTCCGCCTGGATATGGACTGGCTGCGCGGTCAGGTCGATACCATTATCGCTGTGGGCGATGCCTTCGGTCAACTGGATGTCGGCGCGGGCAAACGGGCGCAGGTCGAATTCTTGAGCGCCAATCCCACCGGGCCGATCACTATCGGACGGAGCCGGGGGGCGATCCTGGGTGATGCGACCGCTCGTTTGCTGGAAGCCGCTGGCTATGATGTACAGCGCGAGTATTACTTCAACAATGCTGGTGTGCAGATGCATAACCTGGGCGAGAGTTTGCGTGTGCGCTATCTGCAAGCATTGAGCAGGTCGGTCGAACAGCCCGACGAATCGCGCTTCTACCAGGGTGAGTATCTGGTCGATTTTGCTAAAGAGTTGGTCACCGAACAGGGCGATGCCCTGGCCGAGTCGGACTGGTCGGTCTTCAAGGAATACGCTGAAAAGAAGATGTTTGATTGGATCAAATCGACGCTGGACCGCATTCAAATCCGGCATGATGTCTTCTTCCGCGAGAACGATCTGCTGGAAGGTGGAGCCGTCTGGGATGTTCTGGACCGGCTCAAGGCCAATGACTGCATTTATGTCTCGCCGTATCGCGAAAACGAAAGCGACGAGGTCAAAGAGCAGAACAAAGACCTGGCTCCGGCGACCTGGTTCCGCAGTTCGCGCTTTGGCGATGCGGAGGATCGGGTGGTAGTCAAGAGCAACGGCGATCCGACTTATACACTGCCGGACATCGCCTATCATGTCAACAAGCTGGAACGCGGATTCGATCTGCTGGTGAACATCCTGGGGCGCGATCACTTTACCCAGGCGCAGGTAGTCCAGTACGGGTTGCAGGCGCTCGGTTACAATCCGTCGAAGGTGCATGTCACCTTCATGCAGATGGTGCGTACTGTGCGCGATGGCAAAGAGGTCAAGATGAGTACCCGGCGTGGGGTATACGACACGTTGGACGAATTGATCGACATGACCAGCCCGGATGCCGTGCGTTATTTCTTGCTTCAGCGCAGCCCGGACTCCGATCTCGACTTCGATCTCGATCTGGCGGTCAGGCAGAGCAACGACAATCCGGTGTACTACATCCAGTATGCCCATGTACGCTGCGCCGGCATTTTCCGCGAGGCCGAGGCGCGTGGGGTGATACCGGACGGTGCTGACCTATCGCTGCTGGATGACGAAGCGCTGGACTTTATTCGCAAGAGCCTGGGCTTGCTGGAACAAATCGAATTTGCGGCTGACCGGCTGGAACCACACCACATCGCCGTTTACGCGCTGGAACTGGCAAACGCCTTCCATCCGATGTATGACCGTGTGCGGGTTTTTGGCGAGGGAATCGACCCGGAACTGGCGCGGGCGCGGCTGCGCTTTTATCAAGCCGCGCAGGTCGTTTTTCGCTGTGTGTTGGAGATGATGGGGATGTCGGCACCGGAACGGATGTGATAAACTACGCACCATTCAAAAATTTTCAAAAGGAGTGATGGATGATACACGGATTCGAGGTAGTGAAAGAACAGAATGTTCCGGAGATTAACAGCCGTGTACGGCTGTTCCGCCATGCGAAGACCGGTGCGGAACTGCTGTCCGTCGAAAACAACGACGAGAACAAGGTCTTCGGCATTACGTTCTTCACGCCGCCGCCGGACTCGACTGGAATCGCGCATATCATGGAGCATTCGGTTCTGTGTGGATCGCGCAAATACCCGGTCAAGAAACCGTTTGTCGAGTTGATTAAGGGATCGCTGAACACATTTCTGAACGCGATGACCTGGCCGGATAAAACCATGTACCCGGTCGCCAGCCAGAATGTGGCCGACTTCTATAATCTGGTGGATGTGTATCTGGACTCGGTGTTCTATCCGCGCATCACACCGGAGATTCTCAAGCAAGAAGGTTGGCACTTTGAACTGGATGAACCGGAAGCACCACTGAACTATCGCGGTGTGGTCTTCAACGAGATGAAAGGGGCTTATTCGTCGCCAGATTCGCTGTTGGGTCGTTATTCGCAGGAGGAACTCCTGCCGGATACGATCTACGGTGTGGACTCTGGCGGTGATCCGACCGTTATCCCCGATCTCACTTACGAGAACTTCAAGCGCTTCCATGAGACCTATTATCACCCGTCCAATGCACGAATTTTCTTCTATGGTGACGATGACCCGGAGGAGCGGCTGCGCATTGTCGATGCTTATCTGAGCGATTTCGATCCGATTGCGTTGGACCAGACCATCGTGCCGCAGCCACTCTTCGATGCTCCCCGGCGTGTGGAACATCCCTACGACTCCGATGATGAGAACGCCAAAGAATATGTCACCGTCAGTTGGCTGCTCCCGGCTCCGACCGACATCGAGTTGAGCGTCGGGTTCAGCATCCTGGATCACATTCTGCTGGGGACGCCAGCCTCGCCGCTGCGCAAGGCGCTGATCGAGTCTGGTCTGGGTGAAGACACCACCGGCGGCGGGTTTGAAAACGAGCTGCGGCAGATGGTGTTCTCGACCGGCATGAAAGGCGTCCAGGTCGGTGACTCAGACAAGGTGGAAGCGCTGGTCCTTGAGGTCCTCGACCAGTTGGCGACCGAAGGCATTGATCCGGCCACAGTCGAAGCGTCCATGAACACGGTTGAGTTCCAACTGCGCGAACTGAACTTCGGTGCGTTGCCGCGTGGGCTGGCCTTGCAGATTTTCAGCTTCTATAGCTGGCTGTATGGTGGCGATCCTATCGAACGGATTGCGTTTGAAGCCCCGTTGAATGCCATCAAAACGAAGTTGGCATCGGGTGAACATTACTTTGAGAGCTTGATACAGGAGTACATGCTTGGGAACCGCCATCGTTCGACGGTCGTCCTCAAGCCGGAGGCGGGCTACAACCAGCGCCTTGAGGCCGAGGAACGCGCACGGCTGGACCAGATTAAAGCCGGGATGAGTTCAGAACAAATCCAGATGGTGATTGACGAGACGCGCATGCTGCGTGAGCTTCAAGAAGCGTCAGATTCACCGGAAGACCTGGCGAAAATCCCGACTCTGACACTGGAAGACCTGGACCGTGAGGTGAAACGGGTGCCGCTGGCAGTCAGTGAAGTCGATGGCAGCCGGGTGGCTTACCATGATCTATTCACCAACGGCATCCTTTACCTTGACGTCGGTATGAACCTGCATACGCTGCCACAGAATTTGCTGCCCTATGTGGCACTGTTCGGTAAGGGTCTGCTGCAAATGGGGACGGAGACCGAGGACTTCGTGCGGCTGTCGCAGCGCATCGGGCGCAAAACCGGCGGTATCTCTCCGACAACGCTCAACACCCAGGCCTACCGCAAAGACGATCCGGTGAACTGGTTCTTCCTGCGCAGCAAGGCGACGGTCGAGCAGGTGGATGATCTGCTGGATGTGCTGGCCGACATGCTGCTGACGGTCAAATTCGATAATAAAGACCGCTTCAAGCAGATGGTGCTGGAAGACAAGGCCGGCATGGAAGCACGACTGGTGCCTATGGGCCATATCATGGTCAACCGGCGTTTGCAGGCTCACATGCAGCTATCCGGTTGGGCCGAAGAGCAGATGTCGGGTATCGCGTATCTGACCTTCTTGCGTGATCTGGCGGAGAAGATTGAGAGCGATTGGCCGGGTGTGGTCACTGACCTGGAAGCGGTGCGGTCGGCCTTGCTCAAACGGGATAATATGCTCTGCAATATCACGGTGGATGGCGATAGCTGGAACATAGTCAAACCGAAGCTGGACCAGTTCTTGCAGCGTATGCCCGACGGTGATGTGAGCTATCAGTCCTGGACGCCGGATGCTTACGAGAACGAAGGGCTGACGATACCGGCGCAGGTGAATTATGTCGGTAAAGGGGCCAGACTCTATGACCTGGGCTACGATCTGCACGGATCATCACAGGTCGCGCTGAAATATTTGGGGACGACCTATCTATGGGATCGCATTCGCGTGCAGGGTGGGGCTTACGGCGGTTTCGCTCGCTTCGATCCCGTGAGCGGTGTCTTCAATTATCTATCTTACCGCGATCCCAATCTGCTAAAAACACTGGAAAATTACGATGGTGCCAGCGGCTATCTTTCCGGCAGCGATCTGGACAAATCGGAACTGACGAAGGCCATCATCGGCACGATTGGTGACCTGGATCAGTACCAGCTTCCCGACGCCAAAGGCTATTCGGCCATGTCACGCTACCTGATCGGCCTGGACGACGAAACACGCCAGGAATACCGGGAGCAGGTACTCTCGACAACGGTGGAGGACGTCAAGGCATTCGGTGAGGCGCTGAAAGCCATTGTCGATCAGGGCGATGTGGTGGTGCTTGGCTCGAAGGAGTCGATTGAAAAGGCCAATGCCGAACTGAATTCACCGCTCAAGATTGAGCGTGTGCTGTAGTTTGCACCCTGCTGGACATCGGTGATAAAGTCTGGGGCGACCAAGCTGGTCGTCCCTTTTCAGTCTTAGGAGGATGGTATGGGTCTGAAACCCGATCATTGGATACGTCAGATGGCGCTCGAACACGGGATGATCGAGCCGTTCGTGGAAAAACAGCAGCGCGAAGGCGTTGTTAGCTACGGGGTGTCGTCGTATGGCTACGATATGCGTGTGGCAGATGAATTTCGCATCTTCACCAATGTCTATTCATCCATCGTTGATCCCAAGCACTTCGCCGGTGAGTCGCTGGTTGAATTCCAGGGTGAGGTGTGCATTGTCCCACCGAACTCATTTGCGCTGGCCCGTTCGGTCGAGTATTTCCGCATACCGAGGAGTGTGCTAACACTTTGTGTCGGTAAATCAACCTATGCAAGATGTGGTATAATAACAAATGTAACGCCCTTCGAGCCGGGTTGGGAGGGGTATGTCACTCTTGAAATCAGCAACACGACGCCCCTGCCGGCTAAAATCTATGCCAATGAAGGTATCGCCCAGGTGATCTTCTTCGAGGCCGATGAGGAGTGTGAAGTCTCCTACGCCGACCGCAAGGGCAAATACCAGGGGCAGACCGGCGTCACCCCACCGAAGCTTTAGGGATTGCGATTATTGGTGCGTTAGTGTACATTATGCGTGTTCGGGGCGGTTAGCTCAATTGGCAGAGCGCCTCGCTTACACCGAGGAGGTTATAGATTCGAGTTCTATACCGCCCAAATGCCCGTCGCAAGACGGGTTTTCGTTTTCCATGTGCGTTAGTGACCGAATCGTGGTATAAATAGGGCCATGTTACAGATAGGTTATACGGGTGTTTGAAAATGGTAACATCTGAAGAGCGCCCCCTGCAAATTCTGGTTGTGGAAGACGACGAAGATACCTCCGAAGTCGTCTGCACCCTACTGTCGCAGGCTGGCTACGATACGGTACCCGTCGAAACGGGCGAATTGGCCTTGAATACCATTGCCAACCAGACGCCCGATCTGGTCCTGCTGGACATCAATTTGCCGGACATCAATGGACTGGAGATTCTCCGTTCAGTTCGCGCACATTCTTTTTTGCCGATGATTGTCTTGAGCGGCTTTGGCCGTGATCGTGATCGGGTAGTCGCTCTGGAAGAAGGAGCTGATGATTACCTGGGCAAGCCCTTCTCATCGGAAGAACTGGTGGCGCGGGTACGGGCGCTGCTGCGCCGGGTGGGCTGGACGCCGAAGCCAGAAACGCACATTATTGTGCGCCAGCTTGAACTGGATATGCCCCGGCGGCAAGCCTTGATAAAGGGCAAACGGCTGCACCTGACGCCGATAGA
>CAYQJO010000106.1:10931-13853 GCA_964417785.1 uncultured Anaerolineaceae bacterium
TGCCCCGGCGGCAAGCCTTGATAAAGGGCAAACGGCTGCACCTGACGCCGATAGAATACGGCATCCTGGTCACGTTGATGCGTAGCGCGGGCAAAATCGTGAGCCACGACGAACTGCTCAAAGCCGTGTGGGGCGATAACTACAAGGGTGATTATTCCGTGCTGCGTGTGAATGTCTCGCGCCTGCGGCAGAAGCTGGAAGCGAACCCACGACGCCCTGAATATGTGGTGACGGTACCCGGACGGGGGTACTGGATGCCGGTCAATCAGGGATAACCATGTCGGGCGAATACGCAATTCTGGCGAAGTGGTATGATCGGATCGGCATGGCGCAGTTTGCAACCCGCATGACACCGCGTCTGCTGAACTTTGTCCAGCAAAATGGCTGGTTGGGACGACGAATCATGGATATGGGCTGCGGCACCGGCGTCAGTATTGCCTGGTTCGCCGGACATGGCTATTCAGTAAGTGGAGTGGATTCATCGCCCGAAATGCTGGCGCAGGCACATGACCGGCTCGACACTGGCTCCTTGAGCGCGGAGTTGATCGAAGGTGACATCCGTAACCTGGATCACGACGACCGGGTTGATCTGGTGCTGGCACTGGATGTTCTCAACGAACTGGACGGTCTGCGCGAACTGGAAGCGGTTATCGCCCATCTTGAAGCCATGTTGAGCAGCCAGCGTTTTGTCATCTTCGATCTCTATACTATCGAAGGTCTGACGCGGCTGAATGGGATGCCGTTCCTGTTTGAAGACGAGGCCCTGGTGGTCTACGGTCAGAGCAGTTATGATTTTGAACGGCAAATCCTCAACCAGGTCTATGATCTGTTTCTACGGTTGGACGGCGAGCAGTGGCAGCGCCAGAAGGCGACCCGCGTACTCCGGGCTTACCCGTTGCAGGGTGTGGTGACGCTGCTGCGCCGCCACAACTTTGAGATTGTGGGGATTGTCGATACCGAGCTTACACCGGTATTATCGGGGCGTGAGCGAGTCATTGTGGTAGCGAAAAAGCGATAATCTGTATGTCGGATGAAACTCTGACCATTCCGGTCGATCCGGAACCTATCGAGCATGGTTTGTTGTTGTTTGTTTTGTTCTTGCTGACGGCAATAGCGGGTTATGTGTTGATCGGCGCTGTTCTGGGAATTGGCGCGTGCAGCCCGCTGTCGGTCGTCGGTGGATTGGGACTGGCGGCGGGTGTGCTGCAACTGGTGGAACGATCACTGAAATCGCGTTGGACATCCAACCGATTTGTGGTGATTGCAGAGGATACGATCCATTTGCTGCGGAAAGGGCAACAGCGCCAGGAGATCGAACCCGAAGCCCAGGTCAATGTATTGATGTGGCGTTTTGAGGTCAGCCGCCGGACGCGCGTGCCGAAAGGCTGGTTTGTGGTTAGCATGGCGCTGGAGCAGAACGATGTTTACCTCCCGGTTTATGCCCTGATGTCGCCCGATATGCTGAATGAGAAAGGTCTCAGCGCCCATTTCCCGGCGTTAATCAGCAAGAAACAAAACGAATTTCAGCGCGATACCGACCTGCGGCGGGCCGGGTTGCAGCAGCGTTTGCACACCGCCGAGGTCGCCCGCAGCGTGGAAGGGGTGGAGATGACGGTCGATAACTTTATCGACTACATCCGCGCCTTGCAGTCGCGCTTCCCCGATTGGATGCCTGAGTTCAACATCCTGTGAGTCGACTAAAAAAAATGATCCTGATAGCGGCTCTGCTGCATGTGCCAATTGTGGCTCAGGAAAGCCGCACCCTGCCCTTGTATACCCCGGTCGCCGGTGAGGTTAACGCTGCCGGTGATGAAGCGGTATGGCGCTTCTATGCCTTCCGCAACGATGTGTTGACCTTTCATGCTGAGGCGGTGGACGCCGAACTTGATCCGGTACTGACCATCCGCAATCTGGATGGTTTGACGGTGATCGCCAACGATGACGCGGCCTATCCCGGAGACCGGGACGCCCTGCTGGAAGCCGTCACTATTCCGCGAACCGGTGATTACGAGGTGGTTGTCAGCGGCTATGGCGAAACGACCGGCGGGTTCGAATTGACCATGCTGGTCGGATATGGTGAGATTGCCGGTGCGGACAGTTTCACCTCACTGGCGGATTGGGATGTCGATCCAGGGCTTACGGCAGCGATCAGCGCTCAGTCGCTCACAATGATGCTGGAAGGCGTGCAGGAGCGCGGCACGGTTCGTGCGCCTGCGGAAATGCCAGCAGATTTTCATGCGATGCTTGATGTCAACGCGATCAATGGACGCAACGGCTGGACTATCGGTCTTGGCCTGCGCGAACAGGCGAACGGCGATCACTATGCACTGCTGTTCAATTCACTGGGACAGTGGCGTTTGACAGCGGCGCTATCCGACGGCGAACGTGTCGTGCGGGATTGGTCACCGCATCCGGCGATTGTGCCGGGCGAGGAGACTTTCTCCCTGGGTGTGCTGGTCAACGGTACCGGCTTTGATGTGTTCTATAACCGCCAGTACATCGGCAGCGTTGTTGACGATACGCTGGCTGACGGTGGCGGCATGACGATCATTGTGGAGACGGCCAACGCGCTCGACAGCAGCGTGAGTGCTGTTGTGAATCGGCTGGTGATGACCACGCCGACCGCTGTACGGCCCATCCCCGAACACATTATCCAGGGCGATGCTGCTCAGGTCGCCAGGGCATTGACGCGGCGGCGCGTGATTCCTGCGGGTGGACAATTAACATGGTCCATTGAAGACAGTTTCATACAGAACGCCAATCCGGGTGTGAGCCGGGTGCCGCTTCTGAGCGGCAGCACCTATACGACCTTCGTCCTGGGGACAACCGCCACACAGACGACACTGGGTGATGGCATTGGTGCGTGTGGCCTACTGCTGCGCAATCAAGGTGATACCGATTACATGGTGGCGTTTCTGGATA
>CAYQJO010000107.1:0-13765 GCA_964417785.1 uncultured Anaerolineaceae bacterium
CATCCACTCGGAGGACCGCTTTTTCAAATCTGCGCATAATTCAGGACGTTATCGGCAGTTCATCTACAATCAGAAAGGGCTGAGGTCTATTCAGCGTGATCCGGCGACGCTTGGGTACAGGCATCGGTGGGTTGATTGCAGTCATCATTCGGCGGATTGCCATCGGTCTGGTCGCCTCCCGCACAGCCACCTTCCGAGTTGCACACATCCTCCGGCGCTGCTCCAGTTGGGCATTCATCGTCGGCAGGGCCACCGGTCGGACACTGATCTGCATCAGCGGCCGGGTTTGATGCCTTACAATCGTCGCTGGCAGGCTGCCCGCCATAACAGTAGTCATCCGAGCTTTTGGCCTGCCCCCATTCTATGTACCAGTGCGAATGAGAGTCTGGGTTGATGATTCGTTCGCTTGCTGAGCCGGAGGGAGGGGCGCAGCCCCGACCGGAGGATCAGCAAGCGACGCGGCGAACGTCGCGGGGGCCACGTACCCCAGCCACGAATGCGGCCGACGATGGTTGTACGCCAATCGCCATTGCGTGGCCAGGTGCTTCGCCTCCGCCACGCTCGTGAACAGTTCCGCGTTCAGCAGTTCATCCCGCAGTCGGCTGTGGAACGACTCGGCGTAGCCGTTCTGCCACGGGGCGCCCGGATCGATATACAGCGTCCGCACGTTGGCCGACGCCAGCCACGTCCGCAAGGCATTGGCGATGAACTCCGGCCCGTTGTCGCTGCGGATGTGCTCGGGCACCCCACGCACGTGCATCAACTCGATCAGCACGTCGATCACATCCGTCGAACGCATCGAACGATCCACCTCCAACGCCAGGCATTCGCGCGTGTACTCATCGACCACGCTCAGCCACTTCAGCGCCCGACCGTCTTCGGTCCGATCGTGAATGAAGTCCCACGCCCACACATGGTCCTTGTGTGCTGCGCATTGGCGAATCACACTGTTGTCGCTCGATCCCAATCGTCGCTTCTTGTGCTGTTTGATCGGCACTTTCAGGCCTTCCTGTCGCCACAACCGATACACACGCTTGCCGTTCACACGCCAACCCTCGCCCCGAAGCCAACCGGTGATCATTCGATACCCATGACGTGGATTCGCCCGCGCTAACTCGTGCATTCGCCTGACCAGTCGTCCTTCGTCGTCGGCTCGCCTGGGTCGATACCGCTGGGTCGACCGTGGCTGACTGAGCACCCCGCACGCCCGGCGTTCACTCACCCCAGACAGTTGCCGCTGAACGTGCGCGACCGACTCACGCCGACGCGAAGGACTTACCCGTTTCCCAGGTACTCATTGGCCTCCTTGAGAATCTGCTTGTCCAGCGTCAGGTCCGCCACCGCCTTCTTCAGTCGCGCGTTCTCCTGCTCCAACTGCTTGAGCCGCTTGAGGGCATCAGCCTTCATCCCGCCGTAGTCCTTCTTCCAGCGGTAATACGTCTGCTCGCTGACCCCCAGCTTCTGGCACACCTGGCCGATTGAATGACCGCCCGCCAGATCCGCCTCGGCCGCACGCAGCTTGACAACAATCTGCTCCGGCGTGTGTCGTGTTCGCTTCATACAAGAGTCTCCTTGCCCAAATGGGCAGTGTCGACTCTCATTCAAACTGGATCAACTTCCGGGGGGCACGCCACCTCGAGTGCCTGGTCGATTTGACGCCAGTCTTCAGCCAGATCGATCACCGAGCCTTGCTCCATAGCGCGGTCGATGGCGAAGCAGCTCACCGCCGAGTCCAGCCCCATCATCGCCGTCGCCGCAGGCACCCGTTCGTGGCGGATAGAATCGGCGAGGTGGTCCACAAGGTGCGTGTCGCCGTCGCCGTGCCCTCCGCCTTGCAACTCGTATACCTGCGTCGGCTCGTCCCAGCCGGTGCGAGTATGTTCGATACGTCCGGCCCTCAGGTCGGCGCGGATCGAGCCGGTCTCGCCGAGCAGATAAAATCGGCGTTCGGGAATGGCGGCGCTGCAGTTCGTGTGGAAGGTCGCGTGCACCGCGTTGTCGAACTCGATGATCGCCACCTGGTGATCGACGATGTCTTTGTCGTCACGGAAGGGGGTCTCCGGGGATCGGGCGGCCTTCCAGGCTTGGAATGCAGGTCGACCGTCCGGCGAGGGACCGATTTGCTCCTGAAGCCCACGATTGGCCTCGGTGAACAGCGTGCAACCTCCAAAGCTGGCAACGCGAATCGGTCTACCGCCGATTAGCCAGTGCGCCACATCGACGTCGTGGCAGCATTTTTCGAGCAGGTGTGTCCCTGCCATCGCGGTATGTCGCCGCCAGTTCTGATGGATATATCCGCCATGGTCTGGGATGAGCGTCTCGTTGAACTCGAAACTGATGATCCGCCCGATCGCGCCCTCGTCGAGCATTTCTCGAATTCTGCGGTAGAAACTCGCATAGCGCAGGGTGAGGCCGAGGCTAAATATCCGCCCACTTTCCCGGATCGCGTGCAGCAGTGCAAGGCAATCTTCGAGCGTGGTAGCCAGGGGCTTCTCGCAAAAGACATGCCGGCCCGCCGCCAACGCCATCTCGGCGTGCTCGCGGTGCAGCGCGTTGGGTGAGCCAATAGCCACCCATGACACCTGCGGATCGGAACACAACTCAGCCGGGGTCTCATGTATCTGTAAGTCGACGCCGAATAATCGCCGAGCGCATTGCAGACTCTCTTCAGAAGGGTCGCACACAGCGACGACCCGCAGATCGGGATGCCGCTCGATAAGCAGGCTCATTACTCTCCGAAGCCGATTGCCGCATCCGATCAATCCGATTCCATGTTGTCTCATGTCGACTGTCATGTTTTGTTACTCCGCATCAAACTAGGTCGCGTCTGACGGCTCAGACGTTCGATCGATATCGCGCTCTCTTACTGTGGAGCTTTGATAGTGGGTTCTTCGCCTAGGGTCAAGAACGCCGAGGTATACACCAAGCCGAGTGTATCATATCTCTATTTACTGTGGATGCACGGCACTTGTTCGATTAGGAGTTTGAATCCATCCGCTGAATACAGACCTTGACAGACCCAGCTTTATAGGTGGTAATCGGCGTGCAAAAGGGGCACACCACGGCGGGTAGATCGGCATCGAAAAGGGACACACCGTACCGACGCGGTGTGTGTGACGTCATGCCGCGCTTGCGAGCTCAATGCATCGGCATGTCGTTAAACTGTCGCTGCAATCGGTCGAGTTCCGCCTTCAACTCGGCGGTGACCCGCTCGGATCCAGGCTGGCCGTAGATGTTAGTGAGTTCGTCGGGGTCGGCGGTCAAGTCGAACAACTCCCAATACGGCTCGACGCCGATATTCACCTGCCCCGCCCCGGCGCAGTCCAGCGGGTCGGCGTAGAAGTAGATCAACTTGTGCGTCCGCGTCCGCACGCCGTAGTGACTGGTGGTGTGGTGCGCTCGCTCGCTGTCCATCCAGTAGCGATAGTACACCGACTGCGGCCAGTCGTCGGGCACCTCGCCGGTCATCACGCCTTTGGCCGATCGCCCCTGCATCGCCGGCGGCACGTCGACGCCCGCGAAGTCCAGCAATGTGGGCGCGAAGTCTACGTTGGTCAGCATCGCGTCGCTTGTCGAACCCGCCGGGATCGCCCGCGGATACCGCACCAGCAGCGGCATGTTGAACGAGTGCTCGTAGATGAACCGCTTGTCGTACCAGCCGTGGTCGCCGAGGAAAAAGCCCTGGTCCGATGTGTACGCCACGATCGTGTCGTCGGTCATCCCCAGCATGTCGAGCGTGTCCAGCAGCCGCCCGACGTTGCGGTCGATCCCCGCCACACACCGGAGGTAATCCTTGATGTACCGGTCGTAGTACCAGAGCTTCCGCTCGCGCGGCGACAGCCCCGCCGGCGGCTCGGCCTTCACGTCCCTGCCCGTCAGATCCCGGTCGATCCGCATCCGTGCCGCCGCCGCCGCCGGTCGCGTTGCGTAGTCGTCCCAAAGCGTCGCCGGCCCGGCGATCGTCTCGCCCTCGTACAGCGACGCCTCCCGCGGCCCCGGCTCCCACGGCCGGTGCGGCGCCTTGTGATGCACGCACAGGAAGAACGGCTCGTCCCCACGCTCGGCACAATGGCGCTCCAGCCACTGCAGCGACATGTCCGTGATCAGGTCCGTCACGTAACCCTCGGTCTGCAAAGTGCCGAAACGCACCGATCGCTCCCCGTCGTGCGACCCCGTGTGGAACTCGGGGTTGTAGTAGTCGCCCTGCCCCGGCAGCACCGTCCAGTCGTCGAACCAATTGGGGTCGGCGCTGGTCCCCCCGGTCTGCTCGCCGTGGCCGAGGTGCCACTTGCCGAAGATCGCCGTGCGATACCCCGCCGACTTCAGCACCCGCTGAACCTGCGGGTCGTGCCGGTTGTCCAGCGACTCTTGCAGCGTCCGCACCCCGCACACGTGCGTGTGCTGACCCGTCAGAATGCTCGCCCGGCTCGGCGTGCAGATGGGGTTGGTGCAATAGCAGTCGTCGCAACGCAACCCGCCGGTCGCGAGACGGTCGATCTCGGGCGTCTGGTTGATCTTCGACCCGTACGCCGATATCGCGTGCGCAGCATGGTCGTCGGACATGATGAAAATGATGTTGGGACGTGACATGGCAGACTCCGGGATAAGAAATTGAAGGAAATTGATTAGCAGAGCGGGTGTAAATGCGCGTCACTTCTGGTTAAGCGATGCGTAACCACAACCTCAAATTCGCTCGGATTTCGGATACAATCTATTTCGCCGGTTCTTGCGGTGCGTCGCAGCCTGGCGCATGGCCACGCAGCCGATGGAGTTTACTCAACTCAACCGGCACACTGCAAATCCTCTCCCACAGGCGATGCGCATCCGAATGGCCTGGGTGTGTGAGTCTCAAAGCCGCTTTAGAATGAAAGTCATGGTCCTCGACGCCGGCATCCGCAGTGACGGCTGGCTGAGCCACGACGGCTTGGTCAACTTCGGCCACAACAAGCACCTTCACGTCGATCATGGCCACAGCGAGTTTGCCGACGGAGTCCGTCACGTCGACGGCACCGAGAGTTTTCGATCCTACGCCAAAACCCGACACGCCTGCTACCACGACGTGCCCGAGACGACATTCTACCTCCACCTGAAATGACGCGACTTCCTCTTCTACCATGGACAGCCCAATCACCAACTACCAACTACTGCTCAAGCCCTGTAGACAATACCCGCTCAGCTATTCAAGCCCGTTTCGTAAACTTCACCTTGACGCTCGCAATCTCAAACGAATCAAGGGACACGCCCACGCCGTCCGGCATGATCTCTGTTGAGGTCACATTGGACCGATTCTCCAACAAGTCAACATTGCACACCGACGCAACTTCGCCTAGCAAGGTTGAATCAAGCGAAAGAACAGATCGCGTCTTTCTACCAGCCGTTTCGCGCAACCTGAAAATAACAGCATCTTCCTGTTCGGCAACCATTATTGCTTCGATTACAATGTCGCTATTGTTGGGGACCACATGTACCGCGTCCCGCACATGGGTCGGAAGCGTTCCAGAATGGGCTGTCGTTGTTACGGCCTGCAAAGGCTGATTGAACTCTTCTGCCCAGCGGCAAAGCCTGGCATCGGAGGCGTCCGCGCAATGAGGCACTAGACGAAAACCTATTTCATGCTCACCCATCTCGGGCAAACGATCCGGTTCATAACTTGACCGGATCAAAGTCGCAGTCAACGATGCCTCATGCATGCTAAAACTATATGTACAATCATTGATAACCGCGAGACCTGTCGCGCCATGAGCTGACTGACCGATTACATTTACCCATCGTATGGTAGGCACTTCTTGCCCGCTCTTTATACCGCGATCGATAGCACCGAAAGGGGTTTCAAATCTATATTCACAGTTAGACATATTCAAGGGCAAGCGAAGGCGTAGCGACGGCACACCGATATGCTCGCCGCCAATCTCTCTCCAGTGAGCACGAATCTGGATATCGACCCAAGGCATGCCTGATTTAAGTGTATAAATTAAGGAGACATCTGAGTTGCCCACACTGTACTTCGCTTCGATGGATGCTTCGTGAGGGCCAATAGCCTTTTCACTCAGATCAATCAGGCGGGCAGGATAGCGGAATTGAGCCGGCTGTATTACCCACGAACTCATGCGGCCAGGTCTTTCATTGGCGAATTCCAATAATGGCTGGGTATCACACGTATCAATCAAGACTCGGCCGCTTCGCTTGTCAACAAATCGTGCGATCCCCCCACTGCGTGAATCCAGTTCTACCCGAACATCTTGATTTTCCAGTGCCCATTCCCCGGCCAATACACCGCCACGCTCGTATCGCATGTCCGCGTGGCTCAATGCGCCGTCCGGCTTGGCACGACGAACGTCCCATTCCTGAAGTGTTCCGGGTTTGGAGTGAATACCGGTTGGTTCGATGCTCATTACCGAATAAGCCATCGCCGGGACTTCAACAGGAACAGCCAGATCAAGGAAGCCATGCCCCCAATAATCACCACTGCCTCGACGTTGCAACGGAATGGTAGCACCGTCGGGCGTGCGTGCCTGATACTCTTTTTCTGCGACATCGCCGCCTTCTACATCCCATAAGCTAAACGTAAGCACATCTCGGCGAGTATGTGGAGAAGGGTTGAAAATCACCAGCGCGCAGCCGCTGTCGCAGTCAAAGTGGCCGGCCATTGATACTCCGGCATCCCTTGTTGCCCGTCCAATTCCTGCACCGAATCCGATAGGTGTCTGAAAGGGCAAATGCGTACAATCAGAATTGCGGGAAGCAAAACTCGTGTCAATCACGGCTGCGATGGCTCGTAATGCCTGCGTGCTGACCTGCCCCGTTGCCGCTGCAATGTTCTGATACGCTGCGCAGTGATACTGCCGGGTCGCGGCCACACACGACCCGGGAAGTATATCATGAAAATGTCCAAATAGCACATCAAGCCAAGCCCGACGCAACATCTCTTTTGGAGACGAGCGGCCAAGAAGTCTTTGATTCAACACTTCGAAACGTTCGGCTCTCAGGCACGCCATCTCTCCAAAACGATTGTTGCGTTTGATCAAACTTTGGGAGCTGTAACAGCCAGTGTATTCAAAATTCATCTCGCCTTTCAGGGTCGGCAACGTATGGCCATGTTGTTCAATCATGGAGAAGTAGGCCCGCGCAGTCGTAAGATGGAACGTAGGAAACACCGGCCAGTTGTTCATTTCTTCAAACATTCGTAAATCGCGCCGTGTCGGTCCGCCTCCATGATCTCCTATGCCATAGTTGAGTAACCAGTCTTTCAATCCCGTCTCACGCACGAACCACATGAGGCCTCGGATATTCTCGGGTCCGATAACGTTGTTGCACCAGGCATGGTCCAGATACACAAGTACTTTGTTTTCCCCTGTCCCTTGCCACCAAAAAAGGGGGGGCTTTTCCTCTTGGCCCCCACGCAACATGTAGTACCAACGAACACCGCCTTTTGCGAGGATGTCGGGAA
This sequence comes from uncultured Anaerolineaceae bacterium, assembly GCA_964417785.1. Lineage (GTDB taxonomy): Bacteria > Chloroflexota > Anaerolineae > Aggregatilineales > Phototrophicaceae > DAOTUL01. The sequence continues at coordinate 7,448 of CAYQJO010000107.1, forward strand.
TCGTCGCAGCATGCCCAAACGTATCTGGCTCCCATGCGATAGATACATCTTCAGCAGTCAGGCCTAAGTGCTTGTGCATGTATTGCCGGGTATACAGCAGATGGCGAACCAGGCTTTCTCCACACGGTAAATTTTTGTCACCCTCGACCCACTGACTTGCAGTTACTTCCCATCGCCCCTCTGCGACACGCCGGCGAATCTGATCGAACATTGCCGGATGGTAATTGCGGACGATCTCATAGATCGCGCCTTGGCTCTGTGAAAAATGAAATGCGGGAAACTCTTCCATTAATGCCAGCACGGTTGTGAATGTGTCGATTACCGTCGCGACGGTCTCGGCCCATCCCCATCGCCAGTTCATGTCGATATGTGCATGGCCTACACCATGCACCGTATACGACTTGGCGAGAGGGGCCAGCGGGTTGAGTATGGATTCCACGTCAGCGGTGACATCCGTCACTGCCTGTTGATGCTTTTGAAACGCACTTTGCACATACTGCTCGGCTTCATCCACCGCAGACATCCACTCGTCCTGACGATGAAGCTCTGTGAGATTCCGAGCAAACTGTACTTGTGAAAGAACACGCTGCCAAAGCCCACGTTGCTTCTGATCTAACTGCTCGTAGGCGACCGCAAGGCAGCGTTGTTGTGATAAGGGTGTCGTCATCCGTGGTCTTTTCAGGAATAGACGGCGAACGTTTGTCTGGGCTTGTCTGGCCACTGAGTCCGTTCTACACGCAGGGTGTCCAAAATGCTATCTGGATCATAACTTTGTTAGCACTACTCATCATTGTTTGAGCGAGCATCTCAGCCTGGGGGGCACGGATGGCCAGGACGCGGCGACCATTTAATGCTTGATATCGATGGGGCTGCATTCAAGCGTATTGCCGGGAATATACTCAAAGATGGGCCAGACGCCATCGATGCGGTCGTCCTCAGCGGGGCGATGAACGAGTTTGCCGTCGTGGACGAAGGGGCTGTTGCGGTCGGTGAGCATTGCTATAAGCGCGTCGCGTAAACGCGAATGCTCGCAAGCCACATCACTTTCTCCAGCAAGATTACGGCACTCATGAGGATCGGTTTGCATGTCAAACAGTTGCTCGGCCGGTCCTTCTGGGTACCAGCAGTATTTCCAGCGTCCGTCGGTAATGCTTACAACAGCTCTGCCTGTCTCGGGTCCGGGACCGAACTGCATGTCGGTGTACTTCCGACCGGGTTGGCGACCCTCGACGACTGCCGTCAGGTCAATGCCTTCGATATCACCGGGAATATCCCCGCCGACTTCGCTAAGGATCGTCGGCAGCAGGTCGGCAAGGTTGGCTAGCGTGTTAGTGCGTTTGCCGGCAAGTCGGCGGTTGAAACCGTCAGGGTAGTGGACCATCAGCGGCACACGCGCGGAGCAGTCGTGGTGAAATACCTTCCCAGCATTGCCGTGGTCCAGCAAATACTCGCCGTGATCGGAGACGAAGAGGATGAGTGTATTCTCGTGGCTGCGATTGCCACTGATTTCCCGCAGCGCCGCCAACACTCTCCCGATATTGTAGTCGATCTGTGTGATCATGCCGTAGTATGCCGCCCGTGCAGCGCGGATGATTTCTGGTGTGTAGCGACTGGTCACGCTTCCCCCGCGGTTCCGTCGGAAGGCCATCGGAGCATGGTCGTCATCGGCCCAGTCGCCGAATACGGGCTCGGGAATATCCTCATTCTGATACATGGAGTAATAAGGCTCTGGCGGGTCGAAAGGTGGGTGCGGCTTGGAGAATGAGCACATCAGAAAGAACGGCGCAGTCGTATCGCGTCGTTCCATAATAAACTCCATGGACTTCTGGGCGACCCAGTTGGTGTGGCTCAGGGCTTCGGGGACGGTCGAGCAGGTCGGCGTCAACTCATTCTGACCCAAGCCATGCCTCATGGGCTGGAGGTCGTAGCCGCGGGTACGCATCTCGTTGTAGTAATCGTCCGGCAGGAGGATGTCGTCGAACCCGTGCCTCGCCCGCGCCGGGCTGAAGTGCATCTTGCCCACGCCATAGGTCTGGTAGCCCAATTCGCGGAGGTACCACGGCAGGGTGTGGTTCCGTCCCATGACGTCGCTTGTCTTACCGTTTGCAGTCATGTTCATCGTCCACGACCGCTTGCCGCTCATCAGGCAGGTCCGGCTGGGTACGCATGCGGGAGAATCAGCATATGTGCGATCGAAGCAGACCCCGCGTGCGGCCAGACAGTCAAGATTGGGCGTGCGCAGGAACGGTGGCTTGTGCGGCCCGAGCGTGTCGTAGCGCTGCTGGTCGGTTAAAAAAAGAACTATATTCGGACGATTGTCAGGCATAGACGGCTCCCTCTACTTGTCATGTGTCTTGGATAACGCGGGAAGGACCCAAGTTCGCATTTCGAGCGGGCCGAATCGCAAAACATTGCTCGCGGCCTGATCCATCACGGCTTGGCCAGCGGGCCCTTGCAGCGCCACCTCTCTGGCTTGGTCCACAGCGTTGACGGCGAGTACGTGGACTTTACCTTCGTGCAGCCAACTTTGGGCGACGATCCGGTCGTCATTGCAGTCGATCTCCGGGCCAGGCCTGCCGTGGCAGACGATCGGTATCCATTCCTGCAGTTCCGCGTGAACGGTACGCAGCGATTCCAGCACCGGCGATTCGCTGAGCACCCACTGGTTGCGTCCGGTCTCAGATCCGGTGTATGTGAAACCGTCCCAATAGGCGTACCAGAAGATGCCCGACGCTCCTGATGCGATGGAAATGAACGCTTGGGCGCGGATCTGTTCGAGTGTTGGTGGCGGGAAGTTGTACTTGTCGATCGTGAAGGCCTGGAGGATCGGCCAGTACGCCACATTCCGTCCGGCAACCTGGCGGGCGCGGACAACCTGATCGCGCAACGGGCGGAGGTCAACGCCTCGGCCTGTTTTGTTTTTGTCACTGAGCAGGTATTTGTCCGGCATGTAGATGTCATAGGCCGCGAGGGTGTACTTGATGAGTTCTTTGCGGTTGACGGCCGCGCTGAAGGGACGATGCGGGTCCAGTCGTTCGATCAGATTTCGCACCGTCATGGCTATGCTCAATCCCCGGCCAGTCGGTTCGTCCACGCCGTACCACATCAGGACCGCGTCGTGCGGTCGAGCGTCGCGCATCAGTTGGCGAAACCTGTCAGGCCGGGCCGCAAAACGCCGCTCGGAACGAGTCCTTGCCGTGGGGATGACCCACATGCCCTTCTCGCGCAACCGGGCGATCCAGTCCGACTTGGGCATTTGCCACGCGTAGTGGCCCGCGTTGATACCGATGGACTCAAGATCCGAAAGCATCTGCTCGGTGGTGACCGGAGGGGCATTGGTGCCTTCTGACGTTTTGTTGATTCGGTCAATCACCAGGGGCGAGACGTGGAACATACCCAAGGGGAAGATCGCTTCCCCATTGACGTGCGCTACGCCACGATCGTCAAGGAAGAACTCCCAGTCGGCCGGCGGGAGTACTCGCAGAGCCAGTTCGACGCTCTTCGCGCCACTGCGGACGTGGATATCGTATTCCCCAGTAGGCAGATTCTCGGCGGATTTGCTAACACGAAACTTGCCGTCAGAGTCGACCTCGACTTGCTCGATCCAGATGGGTGCGGTGTCCGTTTGTTCAGATGGTGAAAGCCGGATTTCAACCTTTCGCTCACCTATTCTCGACGTATCACAGTGGCCCTGGACGACCACACGCTTGACAAGATCTTTTGATTGAATCTGTCCGCGGAACATCGGCTCGGCGAGAACCGCCTCAAGGGCGGGAGCGGGACGAGGCTTGATGCCTGCTTGCCAACGCACAAGGTTTTCGAGGAACCTTGCGTCGGGCCAACCATAGGGGTGGTACAGGTTGGACAAGAATACCACGCCTTTGCCGAGTTTCATGTAAGCCACCACCGGCTTGTTGTCAACGTCGACGTACAACGGTGTCATGCCACTGCCGATTCGGGTTACCTGAGACCACGGCGGCGAAGGTGTCTCCACGCGATCCAGCAGCGGGTGTGTCGGCTGAGCAACGCGAAGAGGTGCATCGGGATTGGGGTTGAGCTTCTCGCCCTTGACTTCCCATCTCACCTGAGGGTCCAAAGCTGAGAGCCAATCTGTCTGCTGATCGTAATTCAAATCGCACAGCACCAGGGCCCCGCCAGACTCGACAAAGCTACGTAAACGGTCGGCCCCGGTGGCGAGGTCGGCTTTGCGGTCGAAATTGTGGACCGTTGAAAAGATCACTACGTCGTACCGGTCGAGTTCGTCGAGCAGTTTCTGATAATGCGTGTTGAGATAAGAATCAAAAGGCCAGCCGAGATCCTCCAGCACAGGCTGCATGTCACCGATACGTTTGCCGCGCACTGCTCTGCTCTGCAGCACGGCGACGCGGGGGGCCTGGGGCAGTTCTTCAACCTCAACGGACGTCGAGGCGGAAGAGGGCTCGGCCGCGCCGACACTCACAGCGATACAGACGATCGAGACGGTTGCCAAAGCCGAAAAAATCAGGCGATACATGTTCTGCATGTTTTTTCCTTATGTGTTGCAAATGTAATCGGTCGCTTTAGATGTCGTATTTCGAGGTGTAAAGTTTCATTCAGTAAAATCCCACGGCGCTGGAATATCGGATAGGTCCCAAAACGAACTCACTTGGTCAAGGTTCAGGTCATCCTCATTAACGGTGCCGACGGAACCGTCGACCCACGCGACGTTGCCGCGCTCGCTGTGGCGAAGGGACAGAAGTGGATCAGGATTGGAAACGGCCAACTCAGGAGGGAAGACGACTCGGACCCCCTGCACGCGGTTTGCAACAGGATTGAGTCGATGATGGTAGTCCATGAAATAAATCGTCTGCGACGGGTGGACCACGTCGCTGTCGGTCAGGAATCTGTCTTCGTATCCGGAGACTTTGAAATATGCCCAACCAATAAGTCCGTTTTCCGCATAGGTGGTTTCCCACTCCTCCTCAATGTCGTATTCAGCGTTCGGGCAAATGAGAATCTCGGCCGGGGGCACGTCTCCGGCTTCCCCCTTCTTCCGCAGAGCCGGCATATTTGGGCCGCTTAGATAGGACCGGATCGTGTATGTCCAGATATCGTCACTACCCGGGTTACTATTACCGTCTCGCAGCAGTTTGCCGTCGTGGTCATTTGCGTACAGTGCGGCTCCCAAATTCACGCTTCGAATATTGCTGGCACAAAGTATGTTGCGGGCACCAGCACGAGCCGCCTCCAACGCGGGCAGCAGTATCGCGATCAGCAACGCGATGATGGAAATGACCACCAAAAGCTCTATAAGCGTGAATGCTTGAGCAACCGCTCGCCGCGACACTTCAGGGCGTCGCTGCCGACACCCATCGGTAAGAAGAGTTGCGGTCGGCTTGTCATCTGAATGAATTGACATGTTATTACCTCGTCCTAGTCGGCTGTGTGACCAAAAAGCTCGATCACTCGTTCTCGGGCTCTGGTTCATAAAAAGTTCTGACGCATACGGCCATGCAAAAGGCAGTTGGCTGGGATGATCTCGATACTCAAATTGTGGGTCGCCATCCATATCGCTTCTAGGGTGGATAATCTGCCTATCACGGCTCAACGGCCAAGCCGTGATCCTACAGACTACCCACCCTACTTCTTCTTTTACATGTCGCTTCATGTCGCGAACGGATTCTCGCTGCGACAGACGTCTATTGGCGTCGATGACGAAGTGTCAGCATGCACAGCCCGCCGACGGCCAACAGGCTTATCGTGGCTGGCTCGGGAATCAGCAGGTCGGAGGTCTGGAACTGGCCGGACTCGAAGGAAAACACCCGCACTTCGTCGATGTCGCCGAGGAACGGCGTTTTGTTGTTATTGCCGAAGCCGATTCTCCAAAATCCCAGCGGATCAAATGTACCTAAGTGCAGACTCATATCCGGCGAGGCGTTCCATGTGCCGACCGCCTGGCCGTTGAGATACATCGTGTTGACGCCGTCCTCGTTAACGACGGCCATGTTGGCCCATTCGCCGATCGCGACGTCATCCGTGGGGTCCGAGCCGATGTTGATCTGCACGCCTTGGTTGCCGCTGGTACCGTTGCCGGGGTAGAAGGCGACGATCTTGGCCCCATCCTGGAGCAGGCCGATGCCACGATCCCAGTCTTCACGGCCGAGCAGGGCCAGGAATGAGGAATCACTATCGGTGTCTGCACGGAACCAGAGCTCCACGCCCCAGTTTTGGAACGCCGATGGATTGCTCGTGCCGTCAAAGATCACGTTCGAGTCCATCGTAGACGTGTGGAAAGGACGAAGAAAGCCATCGTAGGCCACGGATGAACCGGCAATTTCG
>CAYQJO010000108.1:0-12489 GCA_964417785.1 uncultured Anaerolineaceae bacterium
ACGTTCCTTTTTGACATGTTGCCCCTCGTTGCACGTTTGTTAAACATACCCCAATGACAAATGTCACATGATATTTGCGTAATGTTGGAATATATTAAACAAAGAGCATATACGACGTATCAGGGGGTATACGACAGACGGGTATCTTGCTTTTCTGTCTATATGGTCATTGAGGGATTGACATGCGATTCAAGTCATCATCATCTGTAAGATGGCTGGCAATTTGCTTGATTGCCAGCGTCGCGCTTCTCACAACGGTCTCCACATTTGCGCAAACTGACGCAACCATCACCGTTACCGTCATTGACGGTATGAGCGATCCCATCGCCAATGCCGATGTCTCGATTAATCCAGAGAGCGGATGCTGCGGCGTTCACGCGCAGACAGACGCAACCGGTATCGCTATATTGTCTGTTCCACCGGGCAACTGGATCATCAGCGCCCAGGCAGAAGGCTATGGGCGGTCTTATTTCCACAGCACCAATTCCATGCAGCAGTTTCGGGAAAGCGCCGAGGTTCTTACCTTCAACGCAGGCGACACCGAGAGCTACACCCTGAACCTGCTTGAAGGCGGCACCATCTCCGGTAGAGTCACAGATGACCAGGGCGATCCTATCGAGAACATGGGTGTTGACCTGCATCAGGGAGATTTTGGTGCCTGTACCAATGCAAACGGCGAATACACCATCAGCGGACTGGTGTCTGGAACGAGCTACAGCGTTTACACCGGTGGCAACACCTTCTGCGAGAACGGCCCCCAAAATTACATCATGGAATATTGGGACAATCAACCGGACGAGTATAGTGCCGATCCGATCTATGTCCCCACTTCGGGCGAGGGCAGCACCGACGTCACCGGCATCAATTTCGTGCTGGACGAAGGCGGCACCATCACAGGTACCACCCGCGACGCCGATACCAACAATCCCATCGGACCGATGTGGATCGACGTCGAATACGACATGGGGGACCACACCGAACACACCTGGGGCGGCTGCACTGAACCGAATGGCACTTACAGCGTCTCCGGTCTGCGGCCCGGCAGCAATATCATCGTCAGCGCCCGCACCGACGGCAGTTGCGGCGGTCCGCAAAATTACATACAGACTTATTACAACGGCAAAGACCAATGGGACCAAGCCGACCGGATCACAGTACAATCCGGCCAGACTACGAGCGGCATCGACCTCTACATGCAGCCGGGAGCCATCATCACCGGTCAGGTCACATCCGACGGCAGCACCGGCATTCCCAACGCTAATGTCTGGGTCGATCCGCCACAGGGCTGCTGCGGTAACGGAACCGGCACAGATGACCAGGGATTCTACAATCTGGTCGTCCCTGCTGGCGGTTGGATTCTCCAGTCCGACGCACAGGGCTATGGCCGCGTGTACTATAACAGCCAGACCGGTATGGAACAGTTCTGGGAAAACGCCGAACCCCTGAATCTGAATGTCGGCGATACAGAGACCATCAATCTGATGCTGCCGGAAGCCGGCACCATCTCGGGTAGAGTCACCGATGACCAGGGCGATCCTATCGAGAACATGGGCGTTGACTTGGCCCAGGGCGGCTACGGTAGCTGCACGGATGACAACGGCAACTACACCATCAGCGGTCTGTGGACAGGCCAGGATTACAAAATTCGCACCGGTGGCAACACCTTCTGCGAGAACGGTCCCAACACGTTCTTAGAGGAGTACTGGGACAATCAACCGGACGAGCAAAGCGCCAATCCGATCTATGTTCCCTCCGGACAGGGTAAAGATGTCACCGGCAAAGACTTCTCTCTAGCAAGTGCTAATGTGATCTCCGGCGTGGTTGAAGACGCTCATGGTAATCCCATCCCTAACGCCAATGTCAATGTCAACCCCGCACAAGGTTGCTGTGGGACTGGCACCCAGACCGATCAAAACGGTTACTATGAAGTCGGCGTCACCGACGGTAGCTGGATGATTATGGCTGAAGCAGACGGTTACGGGCGGGTCTTCTGGAGCAGCCAGGGCGGTCAGCAATTCAGCCAGGATGCCGAGATCGTCAATCTGGCAAGCCAGAACCACGTCGCTGATTTCGTCCTGCCCGAAGGCCGTATCATCACCGGACGGGTCACGGACGAGCAGGGCAACCCCATCGAAAACATGGGTGTGGACATCGAACAGGGTTACTACGGCACCTGTACCGACGATCAGGGCGACTACACCATGACTGGTCTGTGGTCGGGCGAATCCTATAAAATCCGCACCGGCGGCAACAATTTCTGCTGGAACGGCCCGCAGGACTACGTGCAGGAATATTGGGACAACGCCTTCGACACCAACTCGGCGACCCCGATTCTCATCCCCAGCGGCGGGAACCCCAACGAAATTCCCGACATCAACTTCCAGTTAGGTACGGGTGCCAGCATCAGCGGCACTGTGCGCGACGCCGACACAGGCGATCCCATCGCCAACATCCAGGTTCACGCCAACTATCGCGACACCGGCGATCACTTCGACACCTGCACCGACGAGAACGGCAACTACACGCTGAGCGGCTTCCAGACCGGACGCCCGATCAGCGTGAACGCGGTTGGCGGTCAAAACTGGTGCCAGGGTGGACCGCAGAACTACGTTCAGCAGTACTACGACCACCAAGCCGGGTATCACGTAGCTGATCTGATCACCATCAACGAGGGTGATCCCGATCCAACTAGCATCGACTTTGATCTGATCGCAGGTGCCGTCATCAGCGGCACACTCTACGATTCCAGCAACAACAACCCATTAGGTAACGGCAGTATCACCGCTGAAGACCCCAACACCCATAACTGGGTGGCTGGCTGGGGGACCAACCCTGATGGCACCTATCATCTGGTGGTCCCGGCGGGCAGCTACAAACTGCATGCCAGCGCTCAGGGCTATGTCCGCCAATACTACAACAGCAAAGGCACCGATTGGGACAACGCCGATGTCGTAACCGTCAATGTGGGTGATGTATTCAACATCGACTGGTATCTCGATCCCGGTGCCATCATCAGCGGTTTCGTCAAGGTTCAGGGAACCAACGACCCGATCATGAATATGGTTGTTGGTATCAACGGGGACAACTATGGCGAAGGCACCTGCACCGATCAAAACGGCTACTATAAACTGACAGCGCCTGTCAACTCGCCGGTCACGGTCAACGCTGGCGAGGGTTACAACTGGTGTGGCGGCCCGACAAACTACATTACCGAATACTGGCAGGAAGCGACCAGCCAGGATCAGGCCACACCGATTACAGCAACCCAGGCCGGTCCCTACGGCACATCTATCGACTTCGATCTCGATGCAGCCGGTACAGTCAGCGGTAACGTCACCGATGGCGCAACCGGTCTACACCGGGTTCCGATCCGGGCTTCCTTCTCCATCGGTCAAGACCAGCATAATATGTACGCCTGTACCGAAGAGAACGGCGATTATCTGCTGGCGGGCCTGCCACTGGATACCGACATCACAGTGATCGCCGGTGGCGACAACTTCTGTGGCGACACACAGTACTTCGAGGAAACCTACGATCCGGTCTTCCAGCTTAGCGGTGGTACACCAGAAAAAACCGGCGTTGACTTCACAATGACGATGGCGAGCGCACCGGCAGCACCAACGCTCACCAGCCCACAGGGCGACATTGATGAAGAACGTCCGGCCTACCAATGGCAAGCGGTAGACTACGCCAGCGAATACAGGCTCTGGATTTCCGAGAGGGTATCACCCGAGACGGCTCTCTTTGACCAGACCTACCCGGCAGGCACCGTTTGCACGGGCAACACCTGCGAAGTGACCCCGGCTTACAATCTCACACTGGGCGAAAATTACACCTGGTGGATCGAGGCAATCAACACATCCGGTAGAGTGTGGAGCGCGGGTATGGACTTCACCTATACCTGGCCGGCAGCCAATGCCCCGACACTCATCGCTCCGGCAGATGGCAGCACCGATCTCGACGGTACCCTCACCTTCGAGTGGTCTGAGGTCGATTACGTCACCCGCTACAGCATCACTTTAATGGACCAGGAAGGCGGAGCCACCGAACAACTCGACTACGAACTCAGCGATCTGACCTGCAACGCTGGCACCTGCTCCAAATCTATCGACATCGACTTCGGTCACTACGAATGGAAGGTGCGTGGCTGGAACTCTGTCGCCCAGTACGGTTTGTACAGCGACACATGGAGCTTCTTCAGCGGCCCCGAACCGCCGGTCATCGTCGCCCCGACCAGCACGGTGGAGACACTCACCACCACCTTCACCTGGGAACCCAGCGATGGTGCCACCCACTACGAATTGTTCGTCAGCCAGGGGCGGTCTATCGCCTTCAACGACTGGCTCACACCCACCTGCGGCACCATCTGCGATCACACGCTGGAACTGCCCAACGGTGACTACGAGTGGTGGGTCCGCGCCGGGACCGCCAGCGCTGGCGGAGCCTGGGCACCCTCCTACACGACCGGTCAGACCTTCACCGTCGCCATCCCGATACCGACCACACCGGCGCTCATCAGCCCGATCAACAGTGAGACGGTCACCGGCACACCACCAACCGTAATCTTCCAGTGGAACCATGACCCGGACACCATTACTACGTACCAGTTTTATCTTGGTATCCCCAACGGCCAGATCATCTGGAAACCCGGTTTAAGCGCAGATGCCATCTGCAATGAGACCACCTGCGAGTACCCGCTCAATCTGACGCTCAACGGCGATTACGAGTGGTGGATTCGCGCTGTCAACGATACAGGGTATGCGCCCACATGGATGCCTGACGATGATGACAACGGTGAACCCTTCACCGTCAACTGGCCGACACCGAGCAACATTGTTATGGTCAGTCCAACAGCCAACGCTGAGGTTCCCAACGGGCAGGTGGCATTCACCTGGGAGACCGATGGCCCGTCCACCTGGTATGAACTGATTGTCAAAGACGACCAGGACAACGAGATCATCAGCCAGTGGTACATCGAGAACGGCAGTGACATCGGCGGTTACAAAGGTATCACCTGCAGCACAACCTGCACCACCGAAGCGTACAACCTGCCCTTTGACCTGTACACCTGGAAGGTGCGCGGGTGGAACGACGCGGCTTACGGCGACTTCTCAACGCCGGTAGCCTTCTACTCCGGACCGCAGCCGCCCACCGAGATGCCGGTCCTGTCGGCACCGGCCAACGACGCGACGATCCAATCGTTCGAGACCACCTTCACCTGGTCCACCGTTGATCGGGCGACCGACTACTACCTGTGGGTCCAGGGTGACAACAAGGGTGTGGTGGTCAATCAGATCTTCAACGCAGCCACCGTCTGCTCCGGCGGCACCTGCTCCTACAGCCAGAACCTCGCCAACGACACCTACGAATGGTGGGTACAGGCACGCAATGCCGGTGGCAACGGTCCCTGGTCACCAGCATCCGACTACGACGGCCACCCCTTCACAGTGGCAGTCCCGACACCGGGTATGGTGACAATGATCCATCCCGCACAGAGTAGCTCAGTCACCACAGCAGAGGTGACGTTCACCTGGGAACCAACCGAATTCGCTCAGCAGTACGAGTTGTACGTGGCAGGGCCAGGCTATGTCTTTGACGAAATCCTGACACCGGGCTTCGATCTGACCTGCGACACCACCACCTGCACCCATACACTGACGCTGACGACGAACGGCACCTACCAGTGGTGGGTATTGGCAAAGAACAGTGTTGGCGATGGCGATTGGTCACCCAGTCCCACTACTGGCATCATCTTCACCATGAACCAACCCGGCCCCGGTGTAATCAACCAGATCGGCCCGATCAACGGGTATGAGTCCCCGATAAACTCAATCCCCTTCCAGTGGACAGAAGACGGGCCATCGACATGGTACCTGCTTCAGGTGCGTGACGAAGGCAACATGCTGGTGGTCAACACCTGGTACGACGAAAACGACCAGGATGATCGGTTTGGCGGTGAAGCGGTGACCTGTACCAGCGGTACCTGCGCGGTCAGTCACAGCCTGCCCAACGGTTGGTATACGTGGACGGTGATTGGCTGGAATGACCCTGCTGGCAACGGTCCAGGCAACGCACCGGCTTCCTTCCACTCCGGTTACGTCACCCCTGGTTCGGTGGGCCTGATCGCCCCTGTTGGAATCGTCAATACAAACGATCTGACCTTCCAATGGGAGTTCGATCCCTTTGCCACGCACTACGAGTTGTGGATCGACTATCCCGATGGCGGCCATTCCGACCAGATGCTAATACCGGGTACTGGCGGTCTCAGTTGCGACGCATCGACCTGTACCTTCACCGGTCTCAAACTACAGAACGGCACCTATGAATGGTGGGTGCAAACCTGGAACACCGGAGTTGCGGGTCCCTGGAGTCCGACACCAACAACCGGTGTCAGCTTCACCATCAACGCTCCGGCACTAGGTATTATTACCGGCATCGCACCGGCAGAGGGCGGCACCGCCGCCCTGACCCACACCCTGAGTTGGGTACCCGATCCCTACGCCAACACCTATCACTACCGGGTGAACAACGCCAACGATGATGTGATAGCACAAAGCATCCTGGAACCGGGCGATGGTGGGCTGGTCTGCACACAGTCAGAATGTACGCTGACGATCACAGTCCCCAGTGCTGGTGCCTACGAATGGTGGGTGCGCGGCATCAATGCCGCTGGAGAGCCGGGTTCCTGGAGTCCCTCCGGCGGTGATGGATGGGATTATACCGTAACAACCGAATAAACAATGTAACACCTATTAAAATCAAGCCCTGGACCTTGTGGTCCGGGGCTTAACCTTTAATCCCAATTAAGAAAGTCGAATTTCGGTTGCAATTTTCGCAATCAGCCTTTATATTCAATTGTGGTTATCAGGTAGCTGCTAACTCTGCGTACTTGTTCAGATCCGGAAGTGGGGTTTGAAGCCGGACAGAACATATACCTTACTATACCCCCCATGCCATTACGTCAAACGGTGTGTAAGGAATGGCGAAGACGCCAGACCTTACTTGCTCAGTTGCGGAGTTGCAGACGCCAACAACCGCCTTTTTGTATTCAAGTCTATAGGAGTAACACATGCGGAAACTTATTCTTCTGGTACTGATTGCGATGGTTGCCTTTGGTTCGTTCGGTATGGCAGCCGCTCAGGATGATACCATCATCATCGGCTCGAAAGACTTTGCTGAGCAGCGGTTCCTGGGCAATGTGATCTTTGTTGCCTTACAGGAAGCCGGACTGTCGGTTGAATCGCAGGTTCCCTTTGGCCCCACCGCCGTTGTTCGTGACGCACTGGTCACTGGCGAAATCGACATCTATGCCGAATACACCGCCACCGCCGCGATTCAGCATCTACCGGCTCAGGGCATCCTGGTCCCCGAGGGTGTGGCAGGAAATGCTTATGAATCATATGCTGTCGTCGCCTCCCTGGACTCCGCCTACAATGACCTGGTGTGGCTGCGCAATGCACCGGCCAACAACACCTATACCATGGCCGCTCGTCGTGAGTTTGCCGAAGAGAACAATCTGGTCACTTTCGCCGATGTCGCGGCGTATGTGAGCAACAACCCCGACACGCGTCTGATCTCCAATGAAGAGTTCACCAGCCGCGAAGACGGACTGGCGACTTTTGAAAACACCTACGGTTTCGAGTTCAACCGGGACAACATCGAGTCGCTGCCGGGTGCTGTGACCTCACAGCCGCAGCAGCAGCTTCGCGCACAACCCGACTCCTACGAGTTTTCAGTGGCCTATGGTACCGATGGTACGCTGGCGACTTTCGATCTGGTGATCTTTGAGGACCCGGATGGTGCTCAGCCGATTTACCAGCCAGCCCCGGTCGTGCGTGGTGAGGTCTTGCGCAGCAATCCCCAAATTGCCGACATCCTGAACCCAATCTTCACCACGATGGACGCCGCTACACTTCAGTTGTGGAACAGCTATGTGGCTGAGGGTGTAAACGCTGCCGGCGATCCAGCCAGCGCCGAAGATATTGCCCGCGAATACCTGGTCGAGTTTGGTTTCCTCGACGGCTAAAACAGATTGAAGACTGGCGAGAGAGCGCTATCTCTCGCCAGTCCCATGTAGAAATGGCGGGCAGGTGCAAATATGCTGTTCGCCAGATTCGCGTATCATACCTCAAGCCAAGCCGATAAGGGAGGTTATTATCAACCGCATCGCGCTCGTTGGCGGGACCGTTGCCGCATTTGGGTTTTTCTTTCTACCGCTTATTTTCCTGAAACCCAACCAGCTTTCACCCACCGGGGTGAGTTTTAACTTGCTGGAACTGCAAAATGACTTCCGCTATATTTTCCTGTTCTTATTGAGTCTTCTGCCTTTTGCACTTGCAGTGCAGAAAGACACGGTACAGCGCGGCTATTTCCTTGTGCTGCTGGGAAATCTGCTCATCGTGCTTTCCATCTACCTGCCAACCATTGCTGGCGAAGAAATTCTGGCAAATGCTGCTGACTACTTGACCGGTACGGTTCGTCGTGCCTTCTTGCAGCCCGTTTCGGCGATTGCAACCGGGGTGGCTGGTGGTGTGATCATATTGTTCGGCGGCTTGAACGACTTGAAGCAAACCAACGAATCCGGATTCATGCGCTTCATTGCGTCATGGTTCGGTATTTTGATTGTCTTCTGGCTGTTCTTCTCCGGTGAACTGGACGTGTATTCGACCGTGATTGAATACAATATCAACGGTGGCAATCTACTCACCGATATACTCCGACATCTCACCTATGTGCTGGTCGCGCTGGTTGTCGGGCTGATACTCGGTGTTGGGTTGGGCCTATGGGCCTCCCGCGATGATCGTGTGGCCCCCATTATCCTTTATGTTGTCGGGATCATTCAAACGCTGCCCAGTCTGGCGTTATTTGGTTTGCTGCTGGTCCCACTTTCGACGATGGGCGGTCAATTGATCGTCGATGCTCTGCTGCTGCTGGTCGCACTTACTCTGGTTGCTGGTGTGTTCATCGCTGGCATTGTAACGTTGACGCGGCGTCTGGCAATGCCCAAATTTGCCAACACCAGCCTGATCATCCTGGCGGCCCTTGTCGCCGTGCCACCGCTGGCTCTGGCCGCGTTGATAATGGTCAGTTTCCTGTTCCGGGTGAGTTTCTCCGCACTCACATCACCTGATTATGTCACCGCGAAAGCGATTTTTGTGCTGGCCTTTCTGGCGACCAGCGCTCTGGCGGTCGCTAACCGGCGAATGCGCCTTTCACCCAACCAGCACGGACAATTGACTAACATCCGTCTTGGCGTGATTATCATCGGCGCATTGGCGATTCTGGTCGTTCTGGTGCAGTCCGCGCTGACTTTCCTGCCTGTTGACCGGGGATTCAATACCTGGACTTTGAACAACATCGGTATTCGCGGCATCGGCGTGACGCCGACTCTGGTCGCGCTGACCCTGTATTCTCTGCTGCCACTGGTCCGCAACACATATGCCGGACTGAACAATGTGGACCCGGCCATTATCGACTCGGGGAAGGGCATGGGTATGACAGCCCGCCAGATTTTCTTCCAGATCGAACTCCCGCTAGCCTTTCCGATTATCATGGCCGGTGTGCGTAACGCAGCGGTTGCCCTGGTCGGTATCGCTACCATTGCGACAGTCATCGGCGGCGGCGGCCTGGGAGATTACGTCATATCCGGCATCAACAACGTCTCCATCGACAAGATCATGGTGGGTACGATTCCAGCGATCCTGCTGGCCTTTGCACTGGATATTGGTCTGCGCATATTCGAGAACACCTTCACATCGCCCGGTATTCGGCAGATGGAAACTACCCTATGATTGAATTCAAGAACGTCACCAAAACATACCCCAACGGCTTCAAGGCGGTTGACGACCTGAGCCTGTTTATTAATGAAGGCGACATCGTTGTCCTCATCGGTCCTTCAGGCTGCGGGAAAACCACTTCGATGCGCATGGTCAACCGGCTCATCAGCATCACCTCCGGCGACATCATCATTCGTGGCCGCAGCATCAAAGACCTGCCGGCGGAGGACCTGCGCCGCGAGATCGGCTATGCGATCCAGCAGATCGGCCTCTTTCCGCATATGACAATCTCTCAAAATATCGGCGTCGTGCCACGTTTGCTCGGATGGGATGATGACCGCATCCGGCGGCGAGTGGACGAGTTGATTGAACTGGTCGGCATGGACCCGGACATCAACCGCGACAAGTACCCGCGCCAGCTTTCCGGCGGTCAGCAGCAGCGTGTCGGTGTGGCCCGTGCGCTTGGAGCCGACCCGCCAATCATGCTTATGGACGAGCCGTTCGGAGCTATCGACCCCATCACCCGCGAGACTCTGCAAGATGAATTCCTGCAAATTCAGGAGCGCGTGGGCAAAACAATCATCTTCGTCACCCACGACATCGATGAAGCCATCAAGATGGGCGACCGCATCGCCATTTTGCGCGATGGCAGGCTGGTCCAATACGACACGCCGGAGACCATCCTGGAACACCCCAACGGGCGTTTTGTACGTGATTTCGTCGGCTCGGACCGCCAGTTGAAGCGGCTGGGATTGGTCAAAATCAAGACATTGATGGAAACCGAGGCTCCGTATATCAACATCGACAACACGGTAGACCAGGCCCTCAAGAAGATCAATCAGATGGGTGTACGCTCGGCTTTTGTGGTTGACCATGAAGACAAACGACTGCGCGGCTGGGTCAACAAACGCTCTCTGGAAGAGGAAGTCTCGCTGGTTGATGCCATGCACGAGGCGCACTTCACCGACATCGCCGTGCGCGAATCGGCCACCGCCCGCGAAGCCCTGAGCGCGATGGTGGCACGCGGCTTCCGGCTGACACCGGTGGTCGATAATCAAGGACGGCTGAAAGGCAGCATTCGCCTGGAAGCGCTGCAAAATCTGGCGCTTTATGATCCCGACGCACCCTCATCCAGTGGAGACAGCATATGAGGGGGATTGCATTTTTACCGGCGATCATCTGGTTGGTGCTGACGGTGATCCTGTTTGGCGTCAGTCAGATTGAACTGGAACCCAACGACACCGAACAGATCATGGCTCGCAGTGGCAGCGGCGTCGTTAGCGCCACCGTTTCCAGCCAGGTTTTGCCCATCGGAGAGGGTGAGTTTGAACTGACGTATATGGCCTGCGTCGATAAAGCGGGCGATGCCGAACCGGTTGCGAACGCCACCTTCTTCACGACTCGTAGCTGCACCATCATCGCTGATCCAGGTGAGACGGCATGGCTCCAGATCACACTGGAAAACCGTTCGGATGTGGCACTGACCAACTTCACCGTCGAGGACAGTCTGGTCGGTGAGATTGCACCATCCGATGAATGCTGGCGCATCGGGACGCCCATCGCCAGCCGTGAAAACGACCCCGGATGGGGTGGCGGCGAAGCCGGTGCTTTGCCGGGGAACGGCGATATGGCGGTGTGTATGAAGGCGTTCCCGGTTGCTGAGGACGCTGAAGACCAGTTTGGCCCGACTGTGACAGTCAGTTTTGATGTCGATAACGCCGAGGAAATCGCACCAGAAGGCACCCAGGCGGAAGCCTCCCAGGTGATTCGTGTGGTCGGCACCTTCCCGGTGCTGCCCAATATCTGGCTGCCAGGGTTCGGCTTCGACGAGCAACGGGTGATTGATGTGCGGGGCATCGATATGGGCCTGTCTATCTACTTTCTGACACTGCTGTTCGCCATTCTGGAAGCGGCTTTTGTCTTTCTGTATCGGGGTGAGAGCAGCAAACTGCTGGTGCCGATAATCCGTGCTGCCGGGATGTTTATCCTGTTCTGGTCGTTTTTCGGCCATGAAATCTTCTGGGATGCTTTCCTGGGCTGGATGTTCCCGCAGGCAACCCAGGCACGCGGCGAAATTCAAATTCTTGGCTCAGATGCCAGCGTAATTCAGTTTGCCAGCGAACATCTGGAACTGGTGATCGTATCTTCGCTCATCATTATCCCGGTCGGATTGGCGATTGGCATTCTGGTGACCCGCGAGGACTACCGTGAGTTCTTGCCACTGCTGACCAATCTGGTCAACCTGGGGCAGACGATTCCTACACTGGCGATTGTGGCGATTATGGCACCGATTATCGGATTGGGTTTTACGCCAGCGATTATCGCGTTGTTCATCTATGGCCTGCTGCCGGTGGTGAGGAATACGATTGCCGGATTGGAGGGGGTGGATTCGTTTATCATCGACTCGGCGCGGGGTATGGGCATGACACCGGCGCAAATTCTGGTGCAAATTGAACTGCCGATTGCCAGCCGGATTATCATGGCGGGTATTCGCACGAGTATGGTCATCAATGTGGGTACGGCGGCGCTGGGCGCATATGTGATTTCTGGCGGATTGGGCGAGCCGATTGCCGACGGTCTGCTGCGGAGTATCGACCCCTGGGTGATGCTGGGCGCGATTCCGGCGGCTTTGCTCGCTATCCTCATCGACTATATTCTGGGGCGCATCGAATTTGTGTTGACGCCGAGCGGATTGCAGATCGAAGGGTAAATC
>CAYQJO010000108.1:12589-13739 GCA_964417785.1 uncultured Anaerolineaceae bacterium
CTTTGAGCATTTGCTTGCGTATCACTGTCTCCACCACTAACTTCCAATGCTACAAGCCTGATACGTTGAATTAGCAAGCCATGGAATATAACCATCGTCGTCCGCCGCGAGATTCGGACCCCCTAATAACTTGCACATTCGCAGATAAATCCGCACAATACCTAAAGTGACAATTCCATCAGGAGAGCAATAAAATGACAAGACATCGTATTTGGGCATTGCTAATCAGTATTGCCATAATAATCCTGAGCGTTCCCGTCGTGCAGTCACAAGCCGGTACGACACTCTCTTATGGGGCTGGGGCGGTCGGTGCCATCAGTGCGGAGACACCCTTTGCTGCATACAACTTCGGCGCTGGACAGGGCGACATCATCAGCATTCAGGTAAACAGCCTGGTTCCAGGTTTTCGCCCATCGGCGAGCATCAACAGCCCCAGCGGCCAGCAACTTGATTTCAGCAGCAGTGATCCATATAGTATTGGCAACGGTAACGCTCGTATCGACGTGTTAATCACGCTGGCCGGGAATTACACCGTCCAGGTTGGCTCGGCAGATGGCTCTTCTGGGCAGTTTATGATTCGCTTGAATGGCATCCAGACCGCTAATGCACAGTTACTGGCGTCTGGTGGCACCCCATTGCCGCTGGCCTTCGTAGAAACATCCGCCTTCCAGGTGGTTGCTGTACCCCAATCTCCAGATGGCAACCAGACGTTGACAATTAATGGCGGCGAGACAGGATATTCTGCCGCATATTTTGACAGTAACGGTAACCTGCGCGATGTACTGCTTCCGGAAAGTGGCGGCACAACGACCAAAACCGTCTCCGGCGGCGACGGCATCTATTATCTCGTGGTCAATAACCTGGATCGCGCCGCTGTGACCATCGAGTTGATCCTGACCGGTGGCAGTAGCACAGCGCCGCCTACCACGAACCTACCGCCTCCCACGAATGTTTGCACGATCACGACTGGCAATGGCGGCACCAACCTGCGTGGTGGTCCTGGCACCAGCTATAACATTGTCACCACCATGCCCGGTAACACCAGCTATCCGGTCACCGGACAGAACAACGGTTGGTACACTATTGACTACAACGGTCAGACCGGTTGGCTGGCGGGCAGTGTTACCACGTTGACCGGCCCATGCAGTGC
>CAYQJO010000109.1:0-13720 GCA_964417785.1 uncultured Anaerolineaceae bacterium
GAGATTTGCACATCGCGTCCTTCAGCGATTTCGTCCGGGAGTTCGACCGGGAAGTCGATGTCCTGGGCGCTGGCCGGGATAACGATGAGCAGCAGCAAAACAATGAGCGAAATTGAGCGTAAAACTTTCATTTGCATCTCCTTAGTACAAAAATATACGTTATGTGTCTTCCACCGGCCACATCTGCGGCCAATATTTCCCGATAAACGGATCGCCATCATGAGCGTCGGGACCGAGAAAGACCAGATTTGGGTGCCACTGGTGACCGGCGCGATAGGTCGTGTCACCGGGCATCATATGAGCGACCACCGACATGCGCGGTGCGTCACTGGTGTTGGGGCCGGACCCATGAAACGTCAGGCAGTGATGGAAGCTGACTTCACCGGCCTTCAGGATGCAGGGTTCTTCCAGCCATTCACGCTGACCCTGCTGTGCGTACTTCTGCGCCAGTGTCTCCAGGTCGCGGGTGTGGAACATGTCGCTCTCGTCAATGAGACCCCATTTATGTGAGTAGACGACGGTTTTCATGGCACCGTTGCTCAGGTCGGTATCCTGAAGGGCGACCCACGCTGTAACCATGTTGGTGGTGCTGCAACACTGCCAGTAGCCGTAATCCTGGTGCCAGCCGACATTGCCTTCGATTGTGGTCGTGGATTGGCCGGTGCCGGGTTTGTAGATGACCTGATCGTGCCACAAGCGCACACTGTCTACGCGCATCAGGCGGGCCGCTATCGCACCCAGGACCGGGCTGGTCACCGCTGCTTTGATCTCATCGTTGACCCAATAACCGTTGCAGTCCTGTCGCAGACGCGGGGAGTCCAGTTGGACATCGGTCAGACCGTACTGCGAGGGAACTTCCTGATCCAGTTCGCGCCGCCAGAAACGTTCGTGCGCTTCGCGCAGGCGTTCGATCTGTGAGTCGGTAAACAATTTCGGGCTGCGCCAATAACCGCGTTCCCAGTATTCGTTAACAACATCTTCCGTAACAAGCTGTTCAATTTTACCTGACATGACAACCATCATAACTGCCTGGAACATAATATATAGGATGATCTTCAGTTTAGCTCAAGGCTTCAACCACGCCCATAAGCAAAAGTCCGGAATTATAAACTGATATTCTGAATGGCGGCATAGAAACTGCGGCGGCAGGCCGTCGGTGTCATGCCGGTTTCGCGCAAGAAAAGCCGGTTGAACTCCTGCACACTGCTGAAGCCGACCTCGTAGGCGATGGTGCGCACCGTTTTGTCGGTATATTGAAGCAGGCGTTTGGCTTCGGTGATGCGGCGCGAGTTGCGGTAGGCGATGGGGCTGGTGTTCAAAGCCGTCTGAAACAACGCACAACAGTGTGATCGGCTGACATGGGCGGCATCTGCCATGTCATCCAGCGTCAGTGACTCGGAGAAACGTCGCTCGATGAGATGGAGAATGGGCCGGATGCGCTGGAGGGACTCACGGCGTTTCTGGTCAGGAAGGTGGGTGTGGCTCATCAACCGGCGGGCCAGATGGCCGACCGCCTGCAAGATCAATCCTCCGACGACTACTTCCCAGGCGCTGCCATGACCTGCCGCTTCGCTGCGAATCGTCCCCAGAATTTCGCGCAGTATCTCACTGGTCGAATCTTCCAATGGCAGCAGTGGCCCATCTGTGTTCAGGTCGGGCAAAAACGGCAAATGGGTCTCTGTGCGGACCTGTCCTAACCAGCTATCGTTGACCAGATGCGGATGAAAATGGACGACGAAGGTGGATGTATATTGGCTTTCGGAATAGCCCATATGCGGTTTGAGGTCGTTGATGATATATACCTGTCCCGACTGGTAACGGTATTCTTGATCGCCCAACACGATGAGACCGTGACCGCTGCGGAAGTAGCCAAGTTCGTAGGTATCGTGCCAGTGTGGAGACAGCGGATCATCCCGCTTTAGCTTGCCATCACCCAGCCAGAACAAATTACCTTGAGCCAGCAGCGTTGCCGTACTCAAGGCCGGTACATAAACCGGAGTCATTTTGCGCCAGTCAGGCATGGGAACCCCCTTAAACGCCTATTTATTACAGTATAGTTGTGCGGTGTTTGTTGGCAAATCGCCTCTACCCATGTCAATATAGCCGAAACAGACACCATGAAAGGACTTCAAAATGATTCTCTTTGGCGGACTTGAACAAATCGCTCGTCTTTCAAATGCACAAACACGGTCGATCAGTGCGGAGAACTTCACCGGCGAAAAAGGCAAGGGGGGCATGGCGACTGAGGGAACTGGCGCACGTCCTGCCCGTGATCTGGGACGTGGTTGGAAGGTTTCGCCGTCGATTCAGATTGAAGCTGAGACGACGTTTACCCTGGCGGATGTGGACGGCCCCGGCGTCATCCAGCATATCTGGGTCACGACGCATTTTTCGGTGTGGCGCTCGTTGATCCTCCGCGTCTATTGGGATGATGAAGAAACCCCCTCGATTGAAGCGCCATTGGGTGATTTCTTTTGCAGTGGATGGAATGCCCGCTGCAACGTGAACTCGATGCCGGTGGCGGTCAATCCGTCGGGCGGCTTCAACAGCTATTGGCCCATGCCCTTCCGCCAGCATGCCCGCATCACGCTGGAAAACACCTCGCCAGAGGCCATCAGCGGCATTTATTTCCAGATCACCTACGCGCTGGATGAGGTCCCCGACGATACGGCTTATTTCCACGCCCAATGGCGGCGCAGTAATCCGCTGCCGTACAAAGAGGTCCACACGCTGGTGGATGGGATCAAAGGCCAGGGGCATTATGTCGGTACCTATATCGCCTGGGGGACCAATAACAACCATTGGTGGGGTGAGGGCGAGATCAAATTCTATATGGACGGCGACGATGAATTCCCGACCATCTGCGGTACTGGCACCGAGGATTACTTCGGCGGAGCCTGGAATTTTGAAGACCCGTATCAACCCGAGCGCTATGGTGTTTTTTCGACGCCCTTCCTGGGTTTGCCCCAGGTGATCGAGCCGGATAACTATAACCGGTCACAACTGCGCTTTGGCATGTATCGCTGGCATATCATGGACCCGATTCGCTTCCAGGAGGATTTGCGGGTGACCATTCAGGCGCTTGGCTGGCGTTCTCGTGGGCGTTATCTGCCCCTGCAGGAGGACATCGCCTCCACCGTGTTCTGGTACCAGACGGAACCGCACGCGCCCTTCCCGCAGCTTCCCGACCGGGACTACCTGGAGGTCATCTAGGCAGGTAATCGAATAGCGATTAGAATAAAAGAAAAAGATGGTCGGGGTTTTTCGATGCAAGAAAAGACACGCGACTTTGTTGTGATCGGATCGGGGTTTGGTGGCAGTGTCTCCGCCATGCGTCTGACCGAAAAAGGTTATGATGTGCTGGTGTTGGAGCGGGGTAAGCGTTGGAGCAGCCCGGACTTCCCCAAAACCAACTGGAACGTGTGGAAGTTCCTGTGGAAACCCATGATCCGTGCGTTCGGTATCTTTGAAATCAGCTTTCTCAACAACGTCATGGTGCTGCATGGCAGTGGGGTCGGCGGCGGCAGTCTGGTGTATGCCAATGTCCTCATGAAACCCGAAGACCATCTTTTCGATGCACCCGGCTGGCGCGATCTGTATGACTGGAAGCAGGTGCTTAAGCCCCACTATGCGACGGCCAGACGGATGCTCGGGGCAACCCCTTATCCGGGTACGAGTGAACCGGATCGTGTCCTGAAGCAAATCGCCGATGAATTGGGCCAGGGCGATACCTTCCGTCCGGCCAATGTAGCGGTCTTCTTCGGTGAACCGGGTCAGACAGTTCCCGATCCCTACTTTGATGGTGACGGCCCGGACCGCGCTGGCTGTATTCACTGCGGCGGTTGTATGGTCGGCTGCCGCCATAATGCCAAGAACACGCTGGACAAGAATTATCTCTATTTCGCCGAGAAGGGTGGGGCCGAGGTCCGCGCTGAATCGGAAGTGGTCAATATCCGGCCACTTCCGGACGGTCAACCGGACGGCGCACGCTACGAAGTCGTTTACCGTCGGTCAACCAGTTTTCCTTTCAACTGGCGGCGCTACACAGTGCGGACGCGCAATGTGGTGGTCTCGGCGCATGTGATGGGGACGCTCAAGCTGTTGTTCAAAGCACGTGATGTGCATCGTACTCTGCCCAATCTATCGCCGCGCCTGGGCGAAAACGTCCGCACCAACAGCGAGACCATCCCCGGCTCGACGACGTATGACCGGGAAAAGGACTACACCGAAGGGGTCGCTATCACCTCGATTTTTCGCGTGGACGAGAACACACACCTGGAACCGGTGCGCTATCCGGTTGGGTCGGGTTTCATCCGCATGCTGGCGATCCCGATGGTGGGCGGTGGTGGCAGTACGTTACGGCGGCTGCTGCGCATTCTGGCGCACGGACTCCCTCACCCCCGCCAGTTTCTTTACACCAAGATTTTCGCCAAATGGGCCAGGGCCAGCACTATCCTGCTGATTATGCAGACGGCGGACAGCACCATGCGCGTCAGGTTGGGGCGCAGCGCCTTCACCGGCTTTCGGAAAGGTCTGGTCTCGCGCTTGAGTCCGGGCCAGAAAATCTCGCCGCCGTTCGAGATTTCGCATGGACTGACTCGCCGCTATGCTCAGAAGACCAACGGTGTGCCGCAGGACTCGATCCCGGAGGCGCTGCTGGACATCCCGACGACGGCGCACTTGCTGGGCGGCTGTCCGATGGGACGCACGGCGGAAGACGGCGTTGTGGACCGCGACTGCCGCGTCCACAACTACCCCGGTATGTACATTGTCGATGGCTCGATTATGCCAGCCAACCCTGGCATCAACCCCAGCCTGACGATCACGGCGCTGGCGGAACATGCCATGAGCAGGATACCGCCTGACGACGGTTCAGGCGTACCGGTCTTCGCGCAGGTAGACGAACCAGTATACAGCGGCCACCATCACAGCACCGCCGATGATGTTTCCGATGGTGACCGGCAGCAGGTTGTTTAGCAGAAAGTTGCCCCAGGTCAGTTCGGAGAGGTCCATTGTACTGGCGAGGGCCGCATCCGCGTCCTTGACCATCAGGCCCATCGGGATGAAGTACATGTTGGCGACGGAGTGTTCAAACCCGGCGGCGACAAACGCCGTGATGGGGAAGATGATGGCGGCGATCTTGTCCATGGTCGAACGGGCGCTGAAGGTTAACCACACCGCCAGACACACCAGTGCATTACACATCATGCCCAGGGCCACTGCCTGCATGAAATCCAGGTGAACTTTGTCGTTGGCGATGGAGAGGATCGTCTCACCGACGGCACCGCCGCCAAAAGTGTACTGCTTGCTGACCAGCATAATGAGGGCTGTTGCGATGGAACCGGCGAAATTGCCAGCATAGACGATGCCCCAGTTGCGCAGAACCTGCTGCGTTGTGACTTTGCCGTTGGCCCAGGCCATAACGATCAGGTTGTTGCCGGTAAACAACTCGGCTCCCGCGATGACCACCAGGATCAGGCCCAGGCAAAAGACCAGCCCAATCAGCAGTTTGGTGATGCCGAATGGCACTGTGTCACCGGCTCCGGTGGCGACGATGGTGGCAAAAATCGCGCCCAGAGCGATGAAGGCTCCCGCCAGCACTGCCAGAACGAACATGGTTGAGGCCGCCATCTCCGCTTTACGGGTGCCGATTTCTTCGGCACGGTGTGCCATCTGTGGCGGCAGCAGTGCATCAATCTTAATGGATTCGTTTAACATCTTTTCCCTCAATATTCTTTGTTATCCAGTATAACGCCTCAACCGTTCGCCAGGGGACATATGTGCTGATGATATTCAGACCGAGATCGCGGATTCGATCCAGAACGGTCGGCCACGACGCCTCCGGGATGCGCCAGTAATGGACCTCACCGCTGAGCAATGGGCGCGACTCATCTCCGGCGTGCAGCCGCCGGTTTTCAATTCGGATGTGGCAGACGGGCAACCGCCAGCGATTGTCCGTCTGTGACGCTCAGATCACGCTGACGAGCTGTTTGGCAAGACGAGCGGCACTGCTGGCATCGGTGCTGTAGCCATCCGCACCAATTTCATCAGCATAGGTTTGGGTAATCGGTGCGCCGCCGACCATGACTTTCACGTTGTCGCGCAGGCCAGCACTCTTGAGCGCGTCAATGGTGGTAGACATCGACGACATGGTGGTGGTCAGTAGGGCCGACATAGCGATGACCTGTGCGCCATCACGAACAGCCTGTACGAACGCATCCGGCTCCACATTGACCCCCAGGTCGTTGATCTCGAAGCCTGCACCTTCCAGCATCATGGCAACAAGGTTCTTGCCGATGTCGTGCAGGTCGCCTTTGACGGTGCCGATGGCAACTCGCCCGACCGGCTCGATACCACCTTCGATCAGCAGCGGTTTAATCAGGTCAATGCCGGCCTGCATGGCACGAGCCGAAATCAGCATTTCCGGCACGAAGTATTCACCCTCTTCGAACAACTCACCGACTTTGGTCATGGCCGGGATAAGTGCCTCGTGCAGGATGGTACCGGCGGCGATGCCTTCGTCCAGCGCTTTCTTTACCCCTTCAACCGCGCCGTTTTTGTTGCCATCAATAATACTTTCACTTATGTCGTCTAAAACGCTCATCTGAATTGCACCCTCATGCATGAATGGTAATTACGCGCTATTTTACCACGATTTCTTGACAGAACCATTGAGTTATGCCATGCTATTTTTAACTGGTCAGACCACTGACCAGTGGAAGGAAGAAGAAGATGGTCTGGTCTGCACCACCACGCCCACTTGAATATGCAGAAAGCACGCTGATCTCCGCAATTCTGAATAAACAGTTCGCGGTTGGGACGACCCTGCCGGGAGAGCGTGAACTGGCGACCCAATTAGGCATCACCCGCCCGACTCTGCGCGAAGCACTACGCCGACTGGAACGAGACGGCTGGTTGACCATCCAACAGGGTAAACCGACGGTCGTCAACGATTATTGGCGTGACGGCGGTATGAATGTCCTGAGTGGCATTGTGCGTCACAGCGAGACACTCCCGCCCGACTTCGTACCCAACTTGCTCCAGGTGCGCCACGATATCGCACCGGCTTATACCCGGATGGCGGTTGAACATGATCCTGCTGCCGTCATGGACCTGCTTCAGCATTTGCCGGACGACACCGCCGACGATTATTCCCGCTACGATTGGATGCTGCATCGTGGGCTGACACAGGCGTCCCAGAATCCAGTATATGGTTTGATCCTCAACAGTTTTTCTGGATTTTATGAGGTCCTTGCCAGCCGCTTCTATTTCGCAACGGCGCAAGCCAGGGAGTCCTCGCGGGCGTTTTATCACGCGCTCCATGCCGCCGCTCGTCGCCACGATCCCGATGAGGCTGAGCGCATCACCCGAACGATGATGGCGGCCAGCATCGATATCTGGCACATCAGTGAGAGGTCCTCCGATGAAACGTTGGAACGGCTGGGGGGATGAATCCACCCATTACCATTTACCGGAAAGCGCCGCCATTTTTCTGGCCGAGCGCCTGGGTGCGCCATCGCCGCAGCCGGAAGTCGCAATAGGGCAGATCGCCATACCGGAGTCGCGCCTTACCGCGCACCCGCTCATCGCGCTCGATCCCATAGACCGGCTGCGGCATGCACGCGGTCACAGTCTGCCGGATTGGATTGCGCTGCGGAGTGGGCGCATCGGTCCCATACCTGATGGTGTGGCCTATCCCATGAGCGGCGACGATGTGCGCGAGTTGATCGACCATGCCGCACGACAGCATATTCACCTGATCCCTTATGGTGGTGGCACCAGTGTGGTCGGCCACATCAACCCTCTGGACCGGGATACACCGGTGTTGACGGTGGATATGGGTCGCATGAATCAGATGATCGCGCTGGATTCCGAGTCGCGGCTGGCGACGTTCGGAGCCGGTGTTACCGGTCCACAGATTGAAGCGCAGCTTCGCGCCAATGGCCTGACTCTGGGCCACTATCCCCAGTCGTGGGAGTATTCAACCCTGGGCGGTTGGATTGCCACCCGGTCCAGCGGCCAGCAGTCGCTGTACTACGGACGCATTGAGGCGCTGTTTGCCGGTGGAACAGTCGAAACACCGTCGGGGCGGTTGACATTGCCGCTGTTTCCGGCGTCGGCTGCCGGCCCCGATTTGCGCCAGATGGTGCTGGGATCGGAGGGACGCATGGGCATTGTCACTGAGGCGACGGTGCAGGCTTCGCCCTTGCCGGAACGTGAAGTGTTCCAGGCGGTGTTCTTCCCTGATTTTGAACAGGGTATGGCAGCGGTGCGCCAGATGGTCCATTTGCCGCTCTCCATGCTGCGATTGAGTACCGCTATCGAGACCGAGACCACGCTGGCTCTGGCGGGCCGACCGCGCCAGATCGAGACCCTGGAAGGGCTGCTGCGGGCGCGGGGTGTGGGAGAGGGCAAAACCATGCTGATGTTCGGATACACCGGATCAGCGCGGCTGGCACGTCCGACGATCCGGGCAGCGCTGGCCGCTGCCGGTCATCACGGCGGCGTCCATCTGGGGATTGGCAGGATATTCGGCACGCAGTGGCAGAAGAGCCGCTTCCGCACGCCCTATCTGCGCAACACATTGTGGGATATGGGCTATGCCATTGACACAGTGGAAACCGCCACCACCTGGGATAACGTCCCGGCGATGGTGGCGGCCATGGAGGCGGCACTCCGCGCTGAGGAAGACCCCATCTATGTCTTTACCCATCTCAGCCATTTGTATGCGCAAGGAGCCAGCGTGTACACGACTTATGCCTTCCGGCTGTCCGCTGACCCTGACGAGACCCTGGCCCGCTGGCGGCACCTGAAGCATGCCATCAGTACGGCCATCATCGAACAGGGCGGCACGATCAGCCACCAGCACGGCGTCGGTGTCGATCATATGCTGTATCTTGGTGCCGAAAAGGGACCGTTGGGCATGGAGGCGCTGCGGACACTCTGGCATCAGTTTGATCCAGAGCGGATCATGAATCCGGGAAAGCTGGTAGGTCATGCGGGATGACGTGTGGCAAAACATCGACCAACCCTGGGATATGGTGGTCGTCGGTGGTGGTGTGACCGGAGCCGGGATTTTGCGTGAGGCAGTACGGGCCGGTTTGCGGGTGCTGCTGGTCGAGCAGCACGATTTCGCCTGGGGGACATCCAGTCGTTCGTCCAAGCTGGTTCACGGCGGTCTCCGTTATCTGGCAAGCGGACAGCTTGGGTTGGCCTGGGAGTCGGTGCGCGAACGCGAACACCTGCTGGACGATGCGCCTGGACTGATTGAACCGCTCGGCTTCTTAATGGCATCGCCCCGGCGACTGTCGTATCAGGCCGGGCTTGCGCTCTACGATCTGCTGGCATGGCAGTGGTCGCACCGCTATTTCCAGCCGGATGAGTTTGCCATGCTGGCCCCCAACATCAGCAAGACCGACCTGCACGGTGGATTTCGTTACAACGACGCTCAGACTGATGACGCTCGTCTGGTGCTGCGGCTGATTTTTGAAGCGGTGGCGCAGGGTGGACAGGCGATCAATTATGTCGCCGCCGAGAAACTGGTGCGGGCGGGCGCTCAGGTTGTCGGGGTTGAACTCTGCGATGCTCTGACCGGCGAACGGGCCGAAATCCGGGCAACCGTTATCGTCAACGCCACCGGTGTGTGGGCGGACCGTCTGCGCCAGCAGGTCGGTGCTGAGGCGCGGCTGCGTCCGCTGCGCGGCAGCCACCTGATTTTTCCGGCGTGGCGGGTACCGGTGGCGCAGGCACTCACCGTCATGCATCCGTTGGACGGGCGTCCGGTGTTCGTGTTTCCCTGGGAAGGCGCGACGCTGGTCGGTACGACCGATGTTGACCATGAGCCATCGCTGGATGATGAACCGGGTATCAGTGCAGAAGAAGCGGCGTATCTGATGGCGACGGTTAACCATGTATTTCCATCGCTGCATATTACGCCAGCGGACGCGATTTCGGCTTATGCGGGAGTCCGTCCGGTGATCGGCAGCGGCAAAGCCGATCCATCCAAGGAATCGCGGGATTATGGGCTGTGGGAGGAAAACGGCCTGCTGACCGTCACCGGTGGCAAGCTGACCACCTTCCGGTCGATTGCACGTAAGGTGCTTAAGGCGGTGTCTGAACGCTTCCCCGAACTACCAGCGATTGATTCGACCACCTCCGCACTCGATCCGGTGACGGTTGATTTGCCGCGCCGTCTGGCCGGGCGTTATGGTAATCAGGCGCAGGCGCTTTTGGCGCAAGCACAGCCGGGTGAGATGGACGTAATACCAGGGACGTACACCTGCTGGGCGGAACTTCGTTGGGCGGCAAAGCACGAGCAGGTGGTTCATCTGGACGATCTGCTGCTGCGGCGTACCCGTCTGGGATTACTGCTGTCCAATGGCGGCGAGACGATGATCGAACGCATTCGCGCTATCTGCCAGCCGGAACTCGACTGGGACGATGACCGATGGGCAGCGGAGTTGGAGCGCTACCGGGCGATCTGGCGGCGTTGCTACAGCTTGCCCGACAACATCCCGGAATGGGATATTGTGCCGCCGGTTGTGCCGGACACGCGCCGGTATCTCCCCTGGTTTCTCGTGGCGGTAGGGCTGCTGCTGATTTTCTGGCGCTTACGCCGTATTACGGTAAAATATTGATTTTTGCGTAAACGAGATTTCGATGAACCACATACTTGCTATCGACGTGGGTACCCAGAGTGTACGGGCGCTGCTCTTCGACCTTAAGGGCAACCTGGCGGCCAAATCCCAGATATACATCCAGCCCTATTATTCAACGCGAGCTGGTTGGGCTGAACAGGACCCCGACTATTTCTGGGATTCGCTGTGTGCCGCCTGTCGCAAGCTGTGGACTCTCACGTCGGTGCCACGAGATGCAGTGGCCGGGGTGGCGTTGACCACGCAGCGTGGAACCCTTATCAATTTGGATGCAAATGGCCGTCCGCTGCGACCGGCCATAAGCTGGCTGGATCAACGCCGTGTTGACGGAGTCAGGCCGGTCGGCGGGGTGTGGGGACTGATCTTCAAATTGATACGGATGTCGGAAACGGTTGCCTATTTCCAGGCCGAATCCGAAGCCAACTGGATCATGAAGCATCAGCCGGAAATCTGGTCGCGGACGCACAAATTTGTCTTTCTTTCTGGCTATATGACCTACCGGCTGTGCGGACGTATGGCCGATTCGGTCGCGGCGCAAGTCGGTTACATTCCCTTTGATTACAGGCTGCTGACCTGGGCGCGTAGCTACGACTGGAAATGGCAGGCGGTCCCGTTGGAACGCGATATGCTGCCGGAATTGGTGCCGCCGGCAGACATCATCGGGTACATCACACCGGAAGCGGCAGCGCAGACCGGTATTCCGGTGGGTTTGCCGCTGGTGGCGGCGGCGGCAGACAAGGCTTGCGAGGTCATCGGCTCTGGCTGTCTGGAGTCACACATCGGCTGCCTGAGCTACGGCACGACGGCGACCGTCAACACCACACACCGGCGTTATATCGAAGTGGTGCCGCTGATTCCACCCTATCCGGCGGCAGTCCCCGGTGCCTACACGCTCGAAGTCCAGATATTTCGCGGCTACTGGATGGTGAAGTGGTTCAAAGAAGAGTTTGGCTACGAGGAGGTCCAGCGGGCCGAGGCGGAGGGTGTCGAACCGGAGGCCCTGCTCAACGATCTGGTGATCCAGGCCCCGCCGGGATCGGATGGGTTAATCTTGCAGCCCTACTGGTCGCCGGGGATCAAGATTCCGGGGCCGGAAGCACGAGGTGCGGTGATCGGCTTCAGCGATGTCCACACCCGCGCTCATTTTTATCGGGCCATCCTGGAAGGAGTGGCCTATGCCTTGCGCGAAGGTACGGAACGCACATCGCGGCGCAGCAAGGTTCCCATCACAGAACTGCGTGTGTCCGGCGGCGGATCGCAGAGCGATGGGGCTATGCAACTGACCGCCGATGTGTTCAATCTACCGGCGGCCCGCCCACACACGTATGAGACGTCGGGATTAGGGGCTGCCATTGACGCAGCGGTGGGCCTGGGACTGCATCCTGATTTTGATACGGCCGTCCATGAGATGACCCACATTGACCGTGTTTTTGAGCCGGACCGGGCCACGCACGAAATCTACGAGGCGCTCTACCAGCAAGTGTACAAACGGATGTACCGGCGGCTCATGCCGCTTTATGAAGCCATCCACGACAGCATCAGTTGACCTGACGCCTTCAAATGGGTCTATGATCGAGTCGTAGGCTTTGCTGATGAAGATAACCAGTCCGGCCAATGCGCACCACATCCACCAGAAAGATCAGATAGTAGAAGCTGATGAGGATACTGGCACCACCGCCATAAATATCCCCCATACCGTAGCCGAGGCGACGCCAGAATGGTAGTTTTTCGTGAGTCATTTAGAATACGATTGTCTCTCTAATGCCACTTTGTGCGGACCGGTAGATGGCGTCAACAGCCGCCATGACCGGCAGGGCTTCTTCAGCGGGAATCAGATAGTCATGTTCGCCCTCAATCCAGAGGCGGAAGGCTTCCAGGCTGCGTTGGAGCGGGTGAACGCCCGTAATCGTCATCGGAGCCGGGGTGATTGTTTTACCGAGGAAGTCAACACGGGTTTCGGTCTCTTCGTTGTAATGGGCGGTGGCGTTGCTGCCGTAGACCTCAATACTGACCGGGCGCTGTGGGTTGGCGATCATGGCGCTGGTGATTTCGATCAGTGCGCCGCTTTCTAATTCGACCACACCCATCGCCAGGTCTTCCACGTCGATATGGTCGAACTTGCGCCGAGCGGTCATGCCGTAAGCGGCCACCGGGCGGCTGTTGAAGGCCCATAGCAGAATATCCAGGCTGTGGCTGCCCTGGGTTATCAGGGTGCCGCCGCCGGAACGATGTTTCTGCCCGCGCCATGCGCCCTCTTCAAAGTAATCGTTATCCCGCAGCCAGGGGATGTTGCAGCGTCCGTAATTCAACGTCCCCAACGCACCGCTTCGGGCGGCCTGGGCCAGCGCGTAATTGCCGGAATCGTAGCGGTTCTGGTAGTTGACACCGATCCTCACACCGTCCAGCGCGACCAACTGGCGGGCGTCTCCCAGGGTGTGGGCCAGCGGTTTTTCCAGCAGGATGTGGACTCCGGCTGCGACCACATCGCGTGTGATTTCCAGATGGAGATTGTGCGGTACCGCGATGTAGACGGCATCCAGCGATGTGTTTGCCAGCATATCGCGGTAATCGGTGTATACATGCGGAATACCGTATTCGGAGGCCAGGGCTTCGGCTGCGGCCTGATTCACATCACAGGCTGCGGCTATTTCAATGTGGGGGTTATGGGCTGCAAAGAGGGAAAGCCCTCTGGCGATATTGCCACAGCCAATCATACCCAGGCGGATCGTCATGTTTCATACTCCTGACTGCTGTTTTCCTCGCAAACCCATGCCAATCCCCGCTTCAGGATCGTGCGCACCTGCGGAATCTGCCATGTGCTGCCCAGGTGGCCGGGGGCGAAATAGCAGATACGCCCGGCAGCCGTCCGGCGCGTCCACACGACCGGTTCTTCCTGTCCCCGTGCCGGTGTGGTGAAATGGACCTGGTTATCGGGTTGATAGTTATGCCAGGACCGTGCTTCGCTGAACGTATAACCGGAGAAGGTGCTGAGCGCCTGTCGCAGACGGCTCTGCGCCCGCAGCCAGGGATGGATTATGCCAGATGCGACCAGTAAGATAAAATAA
>CAYQJO010000110.1:0-13649 GCA_964417785.1 uncultured Anaerolineaceae bacterium
CCGGTTGGCACGCGATTATGGTCGCCTGCCCAACAGCTATATGCAATATTACTACTATCGTGAGGAGACGGTCGCTGAGGCACAGGCTGCGCCACAGACACGGGCCGAGATCATCATAGACGAACTGCCCGGTTATTACCGTCACTTTGAGGAGCAAATTGCGGCAGACATCCCCCGCCTCTCACATGTGCGCGGTGGCTCGATCTTCGGCGACATGGCGGTGGAAGTGCTGCGAGGTCTGGTGACACAAGATGCCAGCATCCATACGTTAAACGTTCCCAACAGGTCGGCGCTGCCTGATTTCGCACCAGATCGTGTGGTGGAGATACCCGCACGTCTGGAACAAGCCGGAGCGACGCCGCTGGTGCAATCCCGCTTGCCCTCTGATGTCGTTGGTCTGCTGCACATGCTGGCAGAGTATCAATGGCTGGCGGCAGATGCCATCTGGAACGGAGACCGTCGCAACCTGAGACACGCGCTGGCGTCCAACCCACTCGTCCTATCGATCTCGCTTGCTGAGACATTGCTTAACGACATCATTCCTTTGCAGCGAGAGTACATTGACGAACATTTCAAGTAAACATCACTTTTGATGCCAGGGCAATCGCTTCAAAATCATATCTATGTAAGGCGGATTCGCGGATTCAAGAAAGCATAGAGTAAATCAGCCATCAAGTTGGAAAACGCGAAGATAAACACGATCATGACCGATACCGCCTGCAACACGGGTAGATTTTTCTGCGTCACAGCGGTCACGAGCAATGATCCCATGCCCGGATAGTTGAAAACGTTCTCAATGACAACCAGACCACCCATCAACCAACCGATGCTGATAGCGATAACCGTGATGGTTGGGAGCAGTGCATTGCGTAGAACATGTCGTAGAATTACAGTGCGCCGGGGCAACCCTTTGAGCAGCGCTGTGCGCACATAGGGCTTTCTTAGTTCATCGAGCATCCCTGCTCGCGTCATGCGCGAGACATAGCCTACCAGCACAAAACTGGCCGTGAGCGCTGGCAGCGTCAAGATTCGCAGCCAGCCAAGCAGCGTTAGTTCATCCGAAACCAGCGATGTCGCTTCGAACCAGCCAAGATTTAGCGCCAGGACATTGACGAGTACAATACCCGTGACAAATTCTGGCAGCCCAACAATCAATAGCGACACAAACGAAATCACATTATCGATCCATTTATTCTCGTTCAACGCCGCAATTATGCCTAACCCGACCGACAGTGGGATAGCAATCAGCAGAGTATATCCGGCAAGAATCAGCGAATTGGCGAGCCTACCAAGTACCAGTTGGCGCACCGGGGGCCTCCCGGCGGTGTATGACTGTCCCCAATCCGCCGTGACGAAACCGGTTAACCAACTGGCATACTGCTGGACTGCGGGTTGATCTAATCCGAACTCCTCGTTGAAGTTGGCAATTGCTGTTGGAGACGCATCACGCCCCAATATCAGTTTGGCGATATTGCCAGGCAGCAACTGAGTCAACGCAAAGATGATGAACGATGTCACAAGCATAGTTAGCAGAAGAAGAAGTGTACGGCGAGTGATGTAACGTATCATCAAGCTATTTATCCCTGCGCTGAGGTAGATTGCATTTCGATAAGGTCTTCGAGCGTGTGATGACAGCGGATGGTGTGACCATCTTCGGCTTCACGCACCGGCGGTTCTTTGTCAACACAGATAGAGCCGATGAAACGCGGGCAGCGCGTGTGGAAAGGACAGCCCGTTGGTTTGTTACGCGGACTTGGTACATCACCATCAAGTCGAATGCCGCTATCCAATCGGGTTGGATCAGGGATGGGCATTGCCGAAAGCAATGCCTCGGTATAGGGATGCAGTGGCGGCATCGAAACGTGCTCATTCGTGCCTTGCTCCACAATTTGCCCCAGATACATGACAGCAATCCAATCTGACAGATAACGAATCACTTCCAGATCATGCGAAATCACGACATAGGATGCACCTTCGCGGGATCGTAAGTCTTTCAGCAAATTGAGAATCACCGCCTGTACCGACACATCCAGCGACGAGGTAGGTTCATCGGCAATAATGAGTGCTGGGTCTGCGGCAAAGGCACGCGCTATAGCGACACGCTGCTTCTCGCCACCACTCAAGCGTGCCGGATAGCGGCTATAGTATTCGGCTGTCAATCCGATTGATTCGAGCAGATGCACAACTCGTGCCTTGATTTCATCGTGCGACGGCGAGTCCTCGCTGAAAACACGGAAGGTGCGTGAGAGCGTTTGCCCAACCGTCCGGAAAGGATTTAGCGCGTCGTGTGGATTCTGGAAAATCATCCGCAGATTGCGCAACTCATCGAGCTGACGCTTGCGGAGCTTCAGGCTGATCTTGAGGCCCAACAACTCGATGTCACCGTCGTCGGCGGTGTTCAGCGCGACGATCAAGCGGGCGAGGGTCGTCTTGCCGCTGCCACTTTCACCCACCAGGCCAAGTGTCGACCGCCCACGAACTTTGAGCGAGACTTCATCAACAGCATGGACAGATTGGGGTTTCTGGCCCATTAAGCGGTCCAACATATTGTATTCACCAAATTGCTTGTCAAGTTTGCTGCTATCGAGTACATACTCGGCTTCGGGATTGGCTTCCTCAAACTCGCCAGTCGGTCTGTTTTTCGGGATAAGTTCACCGCTCGCAATTTCGTGCCAGCGCCAACAGCGTACTGCCCGCTGACCGCTCACGCTCTCAAGGGGTGGTTTTTCTGTGTGGCAGCGATCAATCGCAACCGGACACCGATCAGCGAAAACACACGCATGGGAACGTTCAATCAACGATGGTGCAACACCATCAATTGTCGACAAACGCGATCCGCCATCTTCCGCCGCGCTTGGAAGACTCGCCAACAAGCCGCTGGTATAAGGATGCAGCGGTTGCTTGAACAAATCCATAACCGGGGCGCTCTCCATGACTTCGCCCGTGTACAGTACTGTTACATAGTCGCATAGCTGCGCCACTGTCCCCAGATCATGTGACACATACAGGGCTGCCGCTTGCTCTTCTTTAATTAGATCACGCACAAGTTCCAGAATCACCGCTTGCGTCGTAACATCTAACGCAGTCGTTGGCTCGTCAAGCACGAGTAGTCGCGGGCGAGTACTGAGTGCCAACGCGATCATCACACGCTGCTGCATTCCGCCGCTGAGTTGATGCGGGTAACGACGCAGAACACGCTCCGGGTCGGCTAACTTCACGCTGGTGAGTGCTTCGATAGCCCGTTGTATCGAGTCGTGACGGGACAGTTTCAAATGGAGTTGCGTCACTTCGGTCATCTGTTGAGCGATAGTCAGCGATGGGTTGAGCGAAGCAAGTGCGTTTTGGGGGACTAAGCTAATCTGGCTGCCCCAAATCTCGCTGAGGTCAGCCTCGGCGAGTGGTACAAGGTCTCGTCCCCCGAACCATATCTCACCTTCGGCGATACGGGCATTACTCGCAAGGTAGCGCATCATTGCCAGACCGAGGGTTGATTTGCCGCTGCCACTCTCGCCAACCAGACCGTGAATTTGTAGGCGATTGATTTGCAGGCTGACATCACGGATGACGTTGAGCCAGTGCTTGCCTATGCGATACTCAATCGAGAGATGATCAGTCTTGATAACAGTTTCAGTCATGATGTCAGAGGTCTTATTCGTGACGGAAAACACGGCGCAAGCCGTCGGACATGAGATTCACGCTGATAATCAGGATGGCAATCCCCAACACCGGGAACCACATTTCCCAGGGTTCGCTGGTCATGCGTGGACGTGCGTCGAGTACCATGCGTCCCCATTCAGGAGACGGCGGTTGTACACCCAATCCCAGAAAACCAAGCGAGGCGACCAGGAAAATCGCATACGAGAGGCGCAGCGATGCCTCGACCACCAACGATGGCAGGACGCTTGGAAAAATCTCACGGAACATGATATACAGCGTCGATTCACCCTGTAGACGCGCTGCTTCGATGTAACCGCTGTTACGAACGCTCAGGGTTGCGCTGCGAATGACACGCGTGACAATCGGAATATACAATAGCACGATCACAATGGTCAGGCTGATGTTGTTCGCACCAAGTGAATCGACCAGCGGACTCTCAAATGAGGAGAGCAGTGGCACAATTGTCGAGATCATCACCAGGGCGAGTACTAATGCCGGTATCGATAACAGGCTATCGAGTATTCGCGAGATAATCTCATCGACCCAACCACCAAGAAAGCCAGTGAACAAGCCGATAAACGTGCCGCCAGTAACCGCCAGAAGTGTTGCGACCAATGGCAGCCCGATGGTTTCCCGTGCGCCCCACAACATCCGGCTGTAGATGTCGCGCCCACGTTTATCCGTTCCCATGAGAAAATTCTCTGACGGGGGTTGGCTCGTTTGGGCGCGACGGTCTTCAAGTCCAATATCAGTTCCGCGAATAATCTGATCAAACGGATAAGGGGCGAGCTGCGGACCGACAATTGCCAGACCGATGAAGACAAACACAATGAGCATCCCCGCAAAAGCCAACGGATATTGTGCCATTTGCCGGAAGAAGTTGAAGATGCCCCGCAGATAGTAAAACGGGGAAGCCTGCTTCGGCTTCCCCGCTTCCGGGGTTGTCGCGGTCATCGTGTTAGCTGCTGAAGCTCACCGAACGGAAGTCAGTTCGCCCTGGGAAGGGATGCATGTCCAACCCCTCTACGGCATCAACGTGCGCCCCCACGACAGGACGGAAGTAAACGATGATAATCGGACCTTCTTCAAGGAATATCTGACTGATCTGGTTGTAGAGTTCCGCCCGTGCTTCAAGATCAGATGTAACACCGGCTTCCTGGATCAAGGCATCAAGTGCCTCGTTCGACCAACGTGCTTCATTGAAGGCAGCACCAGTCTGGTAAGCGACGGTCAAGTACTCCTGGGCCACAGGGCGTGTTCCCCAGGCGGTCATACCGACCTGCGTGTTGAGCCAGTTATTCTCGCCTTCGGCGTAATAGACGTTTTCCGGCACGATATTGAGTTCAACATCAATACACGCATCTGCCCACATCTGCTGTGCGAATTCTGCGACCAGGCCATATTCAAAGGTATCACCGACGTAGAACGGTACAACCACGCGGGCTTCGCCATCAACCATCTCGACAAAGCCGTTATCAGTACCATCATCCGCCACTGCCGCGATCAGTTCGCAGGCTTGTGCCGGGTCATATGGCTGGTTGTCTTGCGGTGTGTAGAAGCTGCCGTAGGTTGGTCCAATCGGATCGTTGTTGCCGACTGTGCCGGAGCCATCCAGTGCATCGAGGTTGAGCAATTCGCGGTCAGTGGCAAATTTGAACGCCTGACGTAGGCGCACATCTTCGCCAATTGAGCCTTCATCTACCCGTAGGCGGATCACCGGGTGGGTATTGGTCGGTTTTTCCAGGACAGTAACGCTCTCAACACTCTCCAGGGTGCCGATTAAGTCATCTGGCACCTTGATGATGTAGTCGAGAGAACCACTTCGCAGGCTGTTCAGGATGGTTTGATCGTCATCAAAGAAGATGAGTTCAATGCCATCGAGCATGGGAGCGCCTTCCATCCAGTAGTTTTCGTTGGCAACGAAGGTCGCGCTTTCCTCAGCAGCAAAATCCACCAGGATGAACGGACCCGTTCCATTGAAATTCACATACGGGTCATCGCCGTCGGCAATCACGTTGACATCGGTACTGCCGTCTTTGACAATCATCGAGAAGCGTGACGCCAAACCAAACAGGAAGTCGGCGTTAGGTTGGTCAAGCGTGAACACAACGGTCAAATCGTCCACCGCTTCGACGCTCCAGGTCGGTTCGAGGATGGGCGTGCCATCATCGGTTTCACCAACCTGTTCCTGACCCAGCAAGCCTACGATGGATGAGCCAACTTCAACCAGACGATTGAACGTGTAAACCACATCATTGGCGGTGAAGGCAGAACCATCTTCGAACTGGACGCCTTCACGGAGCGAGAGCGTATAGATCAAACCATCATCGCTGACTGACCACACGGTGGCGAGACTGGGCGCGAGATCACCGTTGGGCAAAATATCGATTAGATAATCATACTGCAAGGAATTAAACATCACTTCCGGGTCATTTGCACCCAGAGCAGGATCAATAGTGGTTAGCTTACGCAGGCCCACTCTGAGTACGTTGTCCTCTTGCTGAGCGAGGGCGGTTGAACCCAGTGCAGTCGTGACGAGCAACACCAGCAAGATGAGAAGTCGAAATATGTTACGCATTATTCCTCCGTTGGGGAGATTCTTCAACAAATAGACGAAAAACAGATAGATGCTACCGGTAGGCGGTCTGGGTCTGCGCAGCCATACGACCAGTATACACAACAAAATACGTTCGACTTGGTCATGACGCTTAGCCACGAAGAATAGAAAGGCGGAAGGCTCGTTGCCAGTGAGTGACACCCAATGGGTGAAATGTATGCACGTTTAGTCAAACAGATAAAACGAAAGTAACTGTACACCAAACCTTGAGTTTGTACCATTGCTAAGATCAGTTCGGGTGGCAGGCTGCTGGCTAATAAACACATATTGAGCTTACCAGCACATTAATTATATCAAGGCATTGCGAATACGCAAAGTGCTTTGTTGCG
Source organism: uncultured Anaerolineaceae bacterium (assembly GCA_964417785.1). Lineage (GTDB taxonomy): Bacteria > Chloroflexota > Anaerolineae > Aggregatilineales > Phototrophicaceae > DAOTUL01. Next base: position 6,604 of record CAYQJO010000110.1, read on the forward strand.
GGCGAAACGACATTCGTAAACAACAGGGAGCGGGTGGCCTGGCAACCACCCGGTCAACAAATGCTTAACGCAAAACCTCGTCAACAAAGCCCAGGCTGACGCAGGTTTCGGCGTCCATCCAGAAGTCACGGGTCAGCATATTGCGGATTTCCTCCTCGCTGACCTTTGAGTGAGCCGCATAGAACTGCACCAGACGATCCATCGCTTTCGCCTGCAACGCCATCTCGTCCTTGAACTGCTCGTGCGTTCCCCAGACCGCACTGGACAACTGGTGGATCAACATGAAGCTGCTGGGCAGGATAAAGCGACGGTCACATGCCATAACAATAAGGGTAGCGGCGCTGGCACAAATTCCCTCTACGACTGCATAGATAGGCGACTTTATCATCGGCAACTGGTCGGCGATGCTGAATCCCGTGAACAGGTCACCGCCATACGAATGCACATGCAGCCAGATCGGGGTCAGCGGTTGGCCGTCCAGACCTCGCGAAAGATGCTCCGACCGCAGTTCGGCATCCGTTTCACGCACGGCGCGAATCAAAGCCAGACAGCGATCACTATCGACATCAGCATAGAAATAGATGTGGTTATCCACTGTTTCAACCGTCAACGCCGGGGAGTCGTCCCCATTGGCCTGACGTCCGAATGGGATGGGTTTTGCTTTGTACTGCATCTATGCACCTCGTTTATCCATAATGCGCTATTGTACACGATTTCGTAAGTTCATGGAAGGTCACAAAGGACCATTTTTCGATCACCCCATTACTTAGGGGGCGGCCCTATCCCGAATCCGTCGCCTGCGATATAATGCTACAGCTTTCACAAACGATACAGAAAGGTCCGCGATGCTGAAGGTTTTCTTGCCGGTTATTCTCATGTTCCTGGTTGCCGCCTGTGGTTCAGTGGCGACACCGGTTCCCGACTCAGATACGCTGACTCTGGAAGCGCAAGACACAGGTCCAACCGAACAAGAAACAGACGTTGATGTCGTTGCGGAAGCTGCCACCCACACACCGCTGCCGCCGACCGCCACCCCTGTACCACCAACCACTACACCGACCCCTGTTCCCGCCACACCCACACCAGAAGCCGACGCAATTCCGGCTGAATGGGAGAATATCGTCCTGCTCGTCAGTCGTTTCAGCGATCCCGCACGGGGCGAAACCCTGTTCCAGCAGACCTTCGAGGTCGGCATGCAGAATGATACCATCGGTGAATGGGCGTGCAGCACCTGCCACATGGTCAACACCGATGATCCCGGCGTCGGTCCGGGCATGTTGAGCCTGCCTGAGCGAGCGGATAACCGGATTGAGGGAATGCCGGCAGAAGTTTATGTGGTACACTCGATTCAGAATCCAGGTGAATACATCGTAGACGATTATGAAGACGGCGTTATGCCCGTCGGCTATACTGACATCCTTGAAGAACAGGACATGTACGATCTGGCGGCGTATTTGCTCTCACTCGGAAACTAAACCCGCGCCGACGAGACCGGGAGCCGGATACCGCGTATCTGGCTCCTTGTAGTTCAGTCGCGCTCGATCAAAATGTCTTCCGGTAGGCGTACTGTTTCACCATCCATGTCGGCTTCAAATTGTGGCAGCGTCATGCCGACCGGGGCCGTCAGCGGGAGCCTCAGATAGACCGCAGTCCCCACACCGACAGAACTCTTGACCTGAATCGAACCCCCGTGCGCCTGGAAAATCTGGCGCGAAATGTGCAATCCCTGCCCCATACCGGGTACCCGCAGCGGTTGTCCATCCGGTTGCACCGGCACACCGCGATAGTAGCGCGTGAACAGGTTCAATCGGTCCTGGCGTGAGATACCCACGCCGTTGTCGCGCACCCGCAGCACCGCCATCCCATCTTCTTCATCTTTGATTTCCAGCGTGAGCGCACCGCCCGGCAGCGTGTATTTGATCGAGTTGTCGATAACATTGCCGATAGCCCAGCGCAACCGCCGTTCATCTCCCAGGATAAACAAGCCTTTGCGCTCGATAATCACATGCAGCGTAAGGTCACTGGACCGCGCCACCTGCCGCCATTCGTTGGCGACATTCCACACCAACGTTTCCAGGTAAAGCGGTCGCTGCTTCTGACGCACACTCAGCGCATCGACATTGGCGATTTCCTGCATATCGATAATCATACGCTGCAAAGCGACCGAATGACGTGTAATCTCACGGGCAAAAGCATTGACCATATCTGAGTGAACTCGCCGACCTGTCCGTGCCAGGTCAGCCAGCGGCTGCTGAATATCGCGTGTTAGCCGTTGCAGCATCAACTCGCGCTCGCGCTCCTGACGCACCGTATCGGTGATGTCGCGCAGCATCACCACCGTTCCCAGGCGACGCCCGGACCCGGTCGCAACAATAGCAGCGGCCTGAGCGCTGACCATGCGCTCATCAATGGAAATCCGGTGCGGATTTCCCAATGTATATAACCCCGGTGACAGTGCCGGCCCCAGTTTCTCCGCGACCGCATCGGCCAGTGCATCCAGATGTGTGCTGCGGAACATACGCTGCGATCCCAATACCTCACGCGCCCGATCGTTCATCATGAGAACGCGCCCATCCATATCCTGGACCACAACCCCATCGGGCATGGCTGTAAACACCCGCATCATATGGTTGATCTCACGCCGCTTACGCCGCAGCGACCGCTGCAAATCGTCCTGCTTTACCTGGACATAATCAGCATACTCATCCAGCGCATGGCCGACCGCCCGGATTTCGTCAGCAGGATGCATCTTTGTCCGCGCCTGTGCTTCGCCAGCGGCCAGCTTCTCCGCCACGCTGCGCACACGCTGCGCCCGCATGGCAACACGGTTGGCACCGACAAACGTCACCAGAACCGCCACACCCGCCAGTGCCGCCGCCAGCAGCGCTGTTAACTGGCGACCAAACAGCGTCACATAGGGTACATTGTCACGAACCAGCGATCCAACCACACCCAGGCGATTCGGCCCGAAGATAAACGGCTGGTATGCACCCTGGAACGCATCATCCCCGATTTGCAGCGTGACCAATGGGATCGCCTGATCGGCCATGGCCGCCTGCGTGAAAATCGGCTGTGACAGGTCCAGTTGTGACCAGTCATCGAGTCCTGTTAGCGTGGTTTCCAGGAGCAGTCCATCGGCACCGTACAACACAAGATCGCTGGTGGCACTGCCTTGAAGATCAGCCAACACCGTATCCAACTGCTGCCCGACCAAAGCAATCCCAATGAATTGGTCACCCAGTTGGATCGGCACCCCTGTATACAAAACCACACCTTGCGGCGACCGCATCAGACCGGTGGCCCCCACAAAAGCATCGTCCACCACCGAGCGCACAATCGGCTGCTGCGACAGGTCGGTATCTGTACTCAGCGCGAACTGACCGTCCAACGCCTGCACACCCAGAATTTCACGCCCATTGGGACCGGTTACGATAATGTTATCCATACCGTTCACACGGGCCAGACTTTCCAGAATCGGTTGCAACGTCTCTGGCTGCGGATTCTGGACCGCTTCGGCAACACCGATGGTAAACGCCACCCGCTGGGCTTCCTGCCGCTGAAAATCATAATGCTGGGCAGTTCGCTGCGCGACCGACCGGCTGCTCTGAATCAGTACATTTTGCTGGTAGTCGTCTACACCAACCGCCAGATTACGCGCCAGGATATAGGCACCGACCATCGCCACCACCAGCACCGCCAGAAACAACGGACTGGTCAGCCGCCAGCGAAGTGAATGAAAACGGGTCTTTTTTTCAGCCATGATTCTGTCTCGATCAGCAGCCAGGATAGCCGCGGCTCTCAAACGTCAAGGGATCGACCGGCACATTGTTAATGCGTATCTCGTAATGAATGTGCGGCCCGGTGCTGTTTCCCGTACTCCCGCTCCATGCGATCACACTTCCCCGTCCAACGGTCTGCCCCAGGCTGACATTGAACGACGTATTATGCGCATAATACGTGATGAATGGGCCACTCTGCAAGACAACCAGATAGCCCAGGCCGTTATCGTGAAAGTCGGCGTATATCACCTGACCGCTATGAGTCGACAACACCGGTGTCCCTAACGGCACACCAATGTCGATGCCGCTGTGGAACAGATGAAACCGCTGCGTGAGTATACCCTCCGCCGGCCATCCGGTCGGAGCACATTCACGATCCCCGGCTTCATATGGCAGTGTGCGCGGCAGGCTGCCCTCCGCCAGCGCCGGTATCGTCGGCAGTACCTCTGCCGGTGGCAGCGGCAGCGGTGGCGCGGTCGGATACGGCAGCGGCGTCGGCTCCACCGTCGCCTGTGTGAGATCAAAGCGTGTATCGCCCGTTCGCGGCAGGTACGCGCCAATCGGCTGCAACGCCAGCCCCAGCGTATCGACCGGAATCACCCCATAACTGGGTTGTCCGCTGTCCAGATACGCCACAATGGCCGGGTCCACCTGGAAATAGCGCGGGACCGGCTCACCTGGCTGCGGTAACATCGGCGTGATTTCCGGGGCCGGAATCTGTCGCACAGTTTGACGCTGCGTTCCCAGTGTCCCGGCCAGATAGGTCAATCCACCAATCACCAGCGCCAGGATAATCATCAGATAGATACGTGATCCATATGCTCGCATATCTGCATTGTAACGGAGGTTTGACCGCCATTACAAAACCATTTAACATGGGACAGCGTAACACAACACAAATATCCGTGTTATCCTCTAAGGAGGAGATTCGGCTTACGGGCTGAAGATGAGGTCTGGTAGTGAATGCTGTGGAACGCTTGCTGGAACAATTCGATTCTTTTGACCCGGTGCATATCGAAAAGATATTCGGGCGAGAGTTTGCGCTTCAACCGCCGGACCCATCGGTAAAACTGGCACCAGTCCGGCGCGTCGCGCTGTTGACTGAGGCTTTTTTGCCCAAAGTCGATGGGGTATCCAAGTCGGCCTTTCTGACACTGAATTACCTGAAACAGACCGGTCGCGAAGTGCTGGTCTTTGCACCCGACATCGCGCCGAAGTCATTGGGCGATACCCGCATTATTCCACTGCCCTCAATTGGCTTTCCCCGTGTGCCAGAGACGCGCATGGCCTTCCCGCATATCCGCATCGCCAGGGAACTCCACGACTTCCAGCCCGATCTGATCCACATGTTCAGTCCGGCCTTCATGTCGGTCAGCGGCATGGCGAATGGTCGCCATATGAATGTCCCGATTGTCGCCAACTACCAGACCGACCTGCCCGGCTACGCCCAACTCTACGGCTGGAATTTCGCTACAGAATTGACCCGTTCATGGCTGCGCTACGTTCATAATGGCTGCCATCTAACCCTGGTCCCATCCAATTCCACTGCTGCCGAACTGCGCGAACACGGCTTCAAGCGATTGCGCCGATGGGGGCGCGGCGTGGACGGCCAGCGCTTCAACCCACAGAAGCGCACCTGCGAATGGCGACAAAAGCTGCTTAACGGGCGCGATCCCGAGTCGCTGGTATGCGTCTATGTCGGCAGGCTCGCCACCGAAAAATGCGTGGATTTGCTGATTGATGTGGCCCATTTGCCCGGAGTCGCTCTGACTATCATCGGTGATGGTGCCGAGCGCGAGCAACTGGAAATCTATTTTGCCGGGACTAACACCCACTTCACCGGCTACCTGCTGGGCGATGATCTCCCGGCGGCCTTCGCCAGTGCCGATGTCTTCCTGTTTACCGGCCCCAACGAGACATTCGGTCAGGTAGTCCAGGAAGCGATGGCTTCCGGCCTGCCGACCATTGTCACCCATAGAGGCGGCGTCCGTGATCTGGTGGTTGATGGCGAAACGGGTTATATTGTTCAGGATTCGCCAGATGCCTTTGCCAGGGCGGTCGCTCGGCTGCGGGATAACCCGGTACTGTGCAAACGACTGTCCCAACGCGCCCGCGAAATTGCGGAGGACCGTCCCTGGGAAAAGATCATGACGCAGCTAGAAGAGTACTATGACGAAGCCATCACTATGAATGAACGGTTTGTGCGCATTTTCGGAGCCACCAATTACCACCATATCACGCAGATACCGTTTAAGTTGATACCCCCAACCTAGTCACGAGGTTACAATGACCGAACGCCCCACCCTGGCACTGATCGCCCATGACGGCAAGAAGGCCGATATGGTCGCCTTTGCCCTCCGCTACCAGAATGTGCTGAATCGCTACAATCTGATCGCCACCAGCACCACTGGCGAACTGCTGGTTGAAAAATGCGGTCTCGACGTTGAACGCATGCTCTCCGGCCCCATCGGCGGTGACGCTCAGATCGCTGCCCGTGTTGCCGAGGGGCGCATCGCCGCCGTGTTCTTCTTCGTCGATCCGCTGGGCAAGCACCCCCATGATCCCGATATTCAAGGTTTGCTGCGCATCTGTAATGCACATAACGTGCCATTGGCGACCAATGCGGCCACCGCCGCCTACATCATCTCGGAAAAGGCGTTGTAGCTATTCACTGAGTTCAGCACGACGGCAGGCCAGAGTCAGCAGCAAATCGGTGACGATGGCCTGCACAAACACCATCACGATCATACCGACGCCCAGAAAAATGCCGTAGGGGACATCGCCCCATACCTGCTGGCCGAAGTACCCCAGGTAGAGGAAACTCATCCCCCAATCTGAAGTCACCGCAAATCCGAGCAGCACCAACCAGACCACAAAATGACTGGCTTCCAACACATCGAAGCGGAATTGCAGCGCTCCGAACAGGAAACCACCGATAATCACCATCCGCAAGGCGATAAACGCCGCCTGCACCAGCGTGATATACACCCGCTGGCGCACAAAAGTCGAAACCAGCAGACCGAGCGCGGTCGCCTGCCCGACACTGGTAAAGGGCAGCAGCAAACTGGCGGTCATGGTCAACGCCAGCAGCACAACCGCCACCGCGACCGGAATCTGTGGTTCAATACTGCCGGTCAGATTGTGCAGATACTCCCCGCGAAAAGCGGTCAGATCGTAGAGCATCCCAGCGATGAGGACCAACCGCACCAGCACCAGGATCGGAAGAGCACACGTCTGAACTCCAGTCACGTGAAACGATCTCGTATG
>CAYQJO010000111.1:0-13578 GCA_964417785.1 uncultured Anaerolineaceae bacterium
ACTCTGCAATTCGTCGGCGCTGTAGCCGAGCCATTCCTGCAGTGTTCGATTGGTCTTCAGCACATATCCGGATTGGTCAACGAGCAGCATGCCAAAGCCCGCCTCCTCAAGGATCACGCTAAATAGCGATTTATGATCTAACATCGAACACTCCCGTATTACTCTTGGGCATGGTTGTCATTTTTGTCAATAAGGCCATGCATAGATACTATCAGTATACTATATTTGAGCCTACTGTGCGTAATGTCGCCAATAATTATGGTTGAGTTGAGCAACAGCAGTTCAACACCGCCTTAAATCGTGAAAGAACACACAAATTCGACATCGAGCCTTCACAATCTCTACAAAAGTCCGGCGCATGATAGGTGTAAATCGAACCAACGAGACAAGGACAACACCATGTTCAAGAAATTCGCAGTCACAGTCATGCTCATCGGCGTCTTCATGCTCGGTGCAGTCGCGGTCTACGCACAGCAGGGCGGCGGTAATGGCAATGGGCGCGGCGGCGGTCCCAACAATCAACCCGGTGATCCGACCACCTGCACGGACGAACCACAGCTTAACGCCTACAACAACGGCGGCATCGTCAACCCGCAGAACAGCGGACGTTGGGATGACCAGCAGCGCGGCCAGATGAACCGGGGCGCAGGTGCAAGTGGAACGGGCATGTACACCAGCCTGCCACCTGCCACCGTCGAGGAGCTGCCGCAGGAGATCGTCGACCTGATGATCGACGGTTGGCTGGACGAGCAGCACGCTTACGCCGCCTACGAGGCGATCATGGCGCAGTTCGGTGAAATTGCGCCGTTCGCCAACATCCAGCAGGCAGAACTGCAGCATGCGGCGGCCTGGGAATTCCTGTTCGACCGCTACGGCATTCCCGTGCCGGAAGTACCGGAGTTCGAGGTGCCAACCTTCGCCAGCCCGCAGGACGCATGCGCCCTGCGGGCCGAGGCCGAGATCGCCAACTTCGCGCTCTATGACGAGATGTTGGAAGCCTTCGAACCCTACCCGGACATCTACCAGGTGGCACTGGCGCTGCGGAACGCCTCCGAGTTCAACCACCTGCCCGCCCTTCAGACCTGCACGGGATCGTAAACGATAACCCCATCCCTTCCCACTGGCCGGATGCACAACAACGCATCCGGCCTTTTTTGTTTTCGACACAATCCCCACAAGGTGTCTTCACAGGTTCCACACAAGTTCGGCGCAGTATAGCCGCATAACGATACACAGCATGATTTTTGACAGCACTCAGGAGGAACGATCATGATGCAAAAATTACTCATAGGCGGGCTGGTACTGGGAATCGTGGCGGTGATCGGCTTCGGGCTGATCGACGCCGGACGTGTGCCACAGGACGCGGAGCCTGTCGCGCTGGTAACAACACCCATACCGAGCAGCACCCCCGCAGCAACCGCGACCATTATTCCGACAATCGCTGCCGTCGAATCGACCGAAGAAGCCGCTGCCCCACCAGAACAAACACCCGACCCGCAGCCAATGAACACGATGGGTGATCCCTGGCAGGCCGAGGGTCGGATCAGTGTTCTGGAGGATTTTGGCTTTACCCTGACGACAGCGGACGGGGATTTCTACGTGGAGCTTGGCCCACCGACCTACTGGCAGGCGCAGGCTGTGACACTGGCTGTCGGTGATGTCGTCAGCGTGGACGGTTACTACAACGGCGAACAGGTGCATGCCCGCGTGATCAATGCGAACAGCGAACAACTGGTGATTCGCACGGAGTCCGGCCAGCCGATGTGGGCGGGCGGTGCGGATCATACGAACGGCAGCGGCGAGCAGCAGGCGCAGGGCGTCACACAGCTTCAGGTCGCGCCGGAGGACTGGCTGACGCTGACAGGCGTCATCGGTAGTGTCGCAAACGGCAATGTCACCCTGAACGTTGATGATGGCACCGCACTCAGTCTTCAGATGGGTCGTCCCGACTTCTGGCAAAGCCAGGGCATCACACTCAACTCCGGTGATCCGGTCGAGGTGCTTGGTTTCTGGTCGGGCGATCAGTTCATGGCAGGCGACATCCGCAAGACCGCAACGGGCGAGACGATCATGCTGCGCGACCCTAACGGACGGCAGTTATGGGGCGGTCCGGGTAACAGCGGCGGCAACCAGGGTAACGGCAATCAGGGTGATGGCAACCAGGGTGGCGGCAACCAGGGCGGTGGTAATGGTTATCACGGCGGGCGCGAGGGATAAGCATCATGACGATTGATCCGCGTCCCGAACCGATCCCGCAGCGTGTGGCCGACTCGATCAACCGCGATGACCTACCGCTGACCGACGACCGTTCTCGGCTCAAGTACGTGATGAACAACCTCCTGCTGCACATCCACCCCAGCCGCGTGAACAAAGCCTCGCTCAAGTTCACGTATACGTGGGGTCTGGGCGGGCTGTCGATCCTGCTGCTGATGGTGCTGGTCGGCACGGGCATCATGCTCATGTTCGTTTACACGCCGACACCAGCTACGGCCTACAGCGATATGCTACGCCTGCAAACCGAGGTCAACTACGGACAGTTCATCCGCAACCTGCATCACTGGAGCGGCAACCTGCTGGTGGTCGTCACATTCCTGCATATGCTGCGCGTGTTTTTCACCGGCGGCTTGCGCCCCCCGCGTGAGTTCAACTGGGTGCTGGGCGTGGTCCTGCTGCTGCTGGTTGTGGTAGCGAACTTCACCGGCTATCTGCTCCCCTGGGATCAACTGGCGTACTGGGCGGTAACGGTGGGCGCAAGCCTGTTGAGCTATATCCCACTGATCGGTGAAAGGCTGGCGCAGTTCATCCTCGGTGGGCCGGAGGTCAGCGGCTCAACCCTGACCAACTTCTACGGGCTGCATGTGGCGATTATCCCGATGGCGATCTTCTTTCTAGCGTCGTTTCATATCTGGCGCGTCCGTAAGGATAGCCTGACGGTCCCGCGTGACATCGAGACAGAAAAAGCGACCAGACTGGAAAAAGTCCCCACCATGCCCCATCTCGTCAGCATCGAATTCGTTTTTGCGCTGGTGATGATGGCGCTGCTCATCCTATGGGCGTCGTGGATCAACGCGCCACTGGAAGCCGCCGCCGACCCGAATCACAGCCCGAATCCGGCGAAAGCCGCCTGGTACTTTATGGGGATACAGGAGCTTCTGCTGCATTTCCACCCGGTCGTCGGTGCGATCATCATACCCATCCTCGGCCTGGGCGCACTGGTTGCCTTCCCCTACCTGCGCTTTGACAGTGACAGCGAAGGTGTGTGGTTCCGCTCGCATAAGGGGCGGCATATGGCGTGGTTCGCGGTAGGGACGGCGCTGTTTGTCACGCCAGCGTTAGTGATCCTCGATGAGGTCGCCATCGACTTCCCGGCGCTGCTGCCGACCTTACCGACATTGGTCAGCAACGGGCTGCTGCCGCTGATGATCCTGCTGCTCGGCTTTGTACTCTACGGCGCGACGATGAAAGCGGTCTTTCGTGCCAACCGGGACGAGACGCGACAGGCGCTGTTTGTACTGTTAGTCGTCGGCTTCGTGATTTTGACCGTGATCGGTGTCGCCTTCCGGGGTGAAGGTATGGCGCTGATGTGGCCCTGGGAGGTGATGTAATCATGGCTGAAGTGACACAGGATCAGGACGACATGGGCCGCCGTGATTTTCTGAAAATAGCCTGGACTGCCACCGGTGCATTGACACTGGCAGCAGGCGGCGGGTTGGCCCTCAACTTCTTCGCGCCGAAGGTCGTCACCGGGGAGTTTGGCGGCATCTTCGACCCTGGCCTGGTGGATGACTTCCCGCCCGGCAGTGTGACGCCCATCACCAACGGGCGCTTCTATCTGGTGCGTCAGGCCGATGGCGGCTTCGTCGCCCTGTACCAGAAATGCACACACCTGGGCTGCGCCGTTCCCTGGGAGCCGGAAAGCGGGCAGTTCGTGTGTCCGTGCCATGCTTCGGCATTCGAGATGGACGGCGACGTAATTAACCCGCCCGCCCCGCGTCCGCTGGACCGCTTCCCAGTGACGATTAGCGACGGACGGGTGCGCGTCGATACGGGAGAGCGTATCGAGCGCGACCACACCGGCGTAGATGATGCGGTCTATCCGCAGGAAGTGTAACGATGACACATGAGCAAACATGGATCGGATTTCTGGCGACGGGCCTGCTCCTCGTCACCATCGGCATGGTGGTGCTACGCGAACCCGTGCTGCAATCTCGCGCTGCCGACACGCAGTTGGCGGCGGCTGTTCATGAGGGAACGGGCATCTATCTGGAAAACTGCGTCGTCTGTCACGGTGCGGCGGGTGAGGGTCTTGGCGCGTACCCGGCGTTGGAAGCCGCCGCCAGCATGGACGCCAGCGAACTATACAAAGTGATCGACCGGGGGCGCTACGGCACGCAGATGGCCGCCTACGGCATTGACGAAGGCGGCGTGTTGAGCCAGACACAGATCGAGGCGCTGGTCGCACTCATCCAGCATGGTGACTGGGGTGATGTCTACGCGATTGCCGCCGCGAACGATTTGATCCCACCGGAACTGGTCGTGCCGGAAGTGTCGGACGACACCATCGCCCAGGTGAGTACCCTGCCGGATGGCGATCTGCTGGCGGGTGGGTTAACGCTCTATGCCATCAACTGCGCGTCCTGTCATGGTGCCAACATGGAAGGGACGACGCTCGCCCCCACGCTGCATACCGACGATCTACGGGCAACCGAAAGCTACGAAATCGCCCGTATGGTCGAGCAAGGAGTGCCGGGAACACTCATGGCCGGGTGGGATGCCGCACTCGATGACTCCGAGGTCGATGCGCTGGTGGCACTCATCTTGCGCTGGCCGGAGGTACAGGCCGCCGGAGTGGAAATCCCTGTAGTGGAAGCCGAACCCATCGACATGAGTCCCGAAGCCATCGCACGCGGCGAGCGCCTGTTCGACATCACATGTGCTTCGTGTCATGGTGTGGACGGCTACGGCACACGTATGGCACCAGCACTGAACAACATCCTCTTCCTGGACACCACATCGGACGCACAGATGCGACAGATCATCGCGATGGGCGTTCCCGGTACGGTGATGCCAGCATGGAGCAACCGCTTCAGCGACGCACAGATGAACGACCTGATCGCCTATCTGCGGAGTCTTCAGGCCACTGCGCCAACGATCACGCAAGCACGATAGTATAATATACCATGCAACGAAGGCATTGCTGATCTGCTGAAAGGCTCATTCTATGCCCAAGAAAATCCTGATCGCCGACGACGAACAGTATATTCTCGACACCGTTGGCGCATATCTCAAAAATGAGGGCTACGACGTGCTGACCGTCCGTGATGGCCGGACGGCGCTGTTCACCTTCCGCCACGAGCAACTCGACCTGGTGATCCTCGACGTGATGATGCCGGAGATGAACGGTTGGGAAGCGGCCCGCATGATCCGGCAGGAGAGCCAGGTGCCGCTGCTGTTCCTCACTGCGCGGGTGGATGACATCGACCAGATCACCGGATTGGAGATCGGCGCGGACGACTACGTGACCAAGCCCTTCAGCCCGCGTGTTGTCGTGGCACGAGTACGGGCGCTGCTGCGTCGTGCTGGCGGTGATACCCCTCCCGAGAACGTGGTCTATCGCGTGGGAGACCTGGAACTGAACCCGGAGACGCACATCGTCACGCTGAACGGTGTGCGCGTCGATCTGACACCCAGCGAGTTCACGCTGCTGCAAACGCTGATTGCCCGTCCCGGTCGCGTGTTCACCCGCCTGGAACTGCTGGACATCGTACAGGGTGAAGCCTACGCCGCCTACGAGCGCACTATCGATGTCCATGTGAAGAACCTGCGTATCAAGATCGAAGATGACCCACGCGATCCACGCTATGTCGAGACGGTTTACGGTGTGGGCTACCGAATGCGACCGGACAATGAATAAGCTGTGGCCCCGGCTGGCGATCAGCTTTCTCGCGGTCACGCTGCTGGTGATCGGCGTGGTGGCGGTGGTCGTGCGTGGCTCGGTCGAATCGAGCTTTGGTGAGTACGTCAACGTCAGCAACCGGGCGCGTTTTGGCGGTGATCTCGTTGCGGATCTGGAAGTATACTACGCTGGATCAGGAAGCTGGACCGGGGTGGATGCTCTGCTGCCAGGACGCGGCGGCGGTCAGGGAGCCGGGAGCGGTTCCGGTGACGGCCAGGGTGGACGCGGTGCTCAGGTTTACATCGCGGACGCGGATGGGGTGATCGCAGCCTCGACTCAGCCGGATTGGATCGGTCAACCCGTGTACGCCATCGGCCCCAGCCGCCAGATTGACCTGACGGTAGAGGGTCGGCGCATCGGCATTCTCGGTGAACAGACGCCGGGGACGGTCGCGCTGACCGAAGCGGAGACCCAGTTTTTACAGGATACGACAAACGGCCTGCTGCTGACCGGGGTCGCTGCCGGATTGGTGGCGGTCGTGCTGGGGATCGGCCTCTCCTACAGCCTGACCCGCCCCCTGCACAAGTTGACGGCACGCATTAGCCAGTGGCGTTTGCGCGATGAGACGGAACCGCTGCCCGTCGAAGGCACCGACGAAATCCGGCGGTTGGGCGCGGCTTTCAATGATCTGCTGGCACGTTTAGCCGATGGTGAGGTGCAGCGCCAGCGCATGAGCGCCGATGTCGCCCACGAACTGCGGACCCCGGTTACGGTAATGCGCGGCCACCTGGAAGCGATGATGGACGGCGTGTATCCGCTGGATGCCGCATACCTCGCTGTCGCTTACGATCAGGTGCTGCACCTGGCACGGTTAGTCGAGGATTTGCGGCTGCTCACCCAGGCCGAATCCGGAAGCCTGCCGCTGACTCCGGCTATATTTGACCTCAAACCGACCATACGAGCGGCGGTGGAACGTTTCACGCCGCTGGCCGCCGATGAATCTATCACCATGACGATGGCACTGCCGGATGCACCAACAGCAGTCTATGCCGATCCGCACCGGGTGCAGCAGGTACTCGACAATCTACTGAACAACGCGGTTCGTCATACACCCACCAGCGGCAGGATCGATGTTGAGGTGACGACGACGGGCGAATCAGTACGGGTATTCATCACCAATGAAACCGCCTCTACGCTCAGCGATGACCAGATCGCGCACCTGTTCGACCGCTTCTGGCGTGGCGAAGATGCCCGTGAACGTGATACCGGCGGCAGCGGTCTGGGGTTGGCGATCACCCGCGAACTGCTGCGCCTCCAGAGCGGCGACATCCACGCGGAGCGGGTGGACGGCGGCTTGCGGCTGGACTTCATACTGCCGGGCGAAAGCCAGTCTGCTACAATTGGCGAAACAGCCTTTATTTGAAGCGACCTGCCTATGCCAGCACTCCTGCGAACCAAAATCCAGTTACCACCACTCCGAAGCGGTCATGTGGCACGAGAGCGTATCCAGTTGCAGATCGAAGCCGATTCAACGGCGCGGCTGGTGCTGGTATCAGCTCCGGCGGGATTCGGCAAATCGACGGTCCTGATCCAGTGGGCGCACGGTTTGCGGGAGAGGGGTGTACTCATCCTGTGGTACGCGCTCGACGAGCGTGATAACGACCCGGCCCGTTTCACCGCCTATCTGTTGGCGACGTTTCGTACCCATGAGGTAATCTTCGCCTCGCTGCCAGATCATGAGGAACAGGCCAACCTACAGGACGCCGTCGATCAGATTCTCAACGCGGCGACCGCCACCGACACATCTATTGTATTGATCCTCGATGACTACCACCTCATCAGCGAATCGCGCATTCACGATGCCATCGGGCGCATGATCGACCACATGCCGTCGAACATGAGGTTGGTAATCGGCACACGCGCCGATCCGCCGCTGCAACTGGCGCGGCTGCGCGTGCGGGGCGAGATTGCCGAAATCCGAATGCGTGATCTGCGGTTCAACGCCAGTGAGATGCGTGACTGGCTCGACGCGTCCCTGGGGTGGCATCCCGCGCAAACCACAATTGCCGAACTGGACCGGACGACGGAAGGCTGGGCGGCGGCCCTGGCACTCATCCTGATGAGTCAAACCCACGCGGATGATACGGGGCTGATGCAGCAGCTTGCCCGGTTCTCGCAGTCGCGGCGGCATCTCTTCGACTACTTCGCCCAGGAGATCCTCGACCGGCAGCCAGTTCATATCCGCGATTTCCTGCTGGATACCTGCGTTCTGAATCGGCTGGAACCCAACGTATGTCAGGCGGTAACCGGCCAAGCGGACGCGCCGCTGCTGTTGAACCAACTCGCCACCGGGAGCTTGTTCGTTATTCCGCTGTCGGATACGGAACCGGTCTACCGTTACCATCATCTATTTGCTGATTTCCTGCGCCAGTACCTTGAGATGCAGGACGGCGTGCGGTATCTCGAACAACATCGGAGGGCGGCAGACTGGCATGCGTCCCATGAACAGGCCGTCGATGCGGTACGTCACGCGCTGGCCGGTAATGATTATGACCAAGCCGCCGCCCTCATCACGGATCGGGCCTGGGAAGCACTCACTGCACGCGGCGAGATTATGACGGTCGTTCACTGGTTGGAGCGTTTCCCCGATGAGGCGCTGGCACAACACCCGCGCCTGTGCCTGTACTTCTCGCGGGCGCTCTATCTGACAGGTGATGCCGAACGATCACAGGACTACGTTCAGCTTGCTTCCGATGCGCTCAATCAACACGGGGAGCAATTCGCCGAAAACGATGCATTGCAAGCGATTGCCGCCAACTATCAGGCGACCCTGGCCGCCTATCGCGGGGAGGTCAGCGATGGGCGGCGCTGGATCGAACGGGCAACGGCACTGGGCGATGCGGTTGACGCACTGGATAGGGTACGCATCGCCAATACCGACGCCTTCCTCCGCTACTTGATTGGCGATGTCCCGTCAGCGCGAGGAGCCTACAAGGCGGCTCTGAAACTGGCGCAACAGGTCGCCCATCCGTATCTGACACTGGATGCGCACTACTACCTGGCGCAGATCGACCTGCTGGCCGGGGAATGGACTGCCGTTCAAAAACGCTGCGAGCAGGTTCTGGCGCAGTACAACCGCAAGATACCTCCCCTCAGCACGATCATGGTGCCGCTGGCTCAAGTGTACTATGAGCGTAATCAGATCGTCGAAGCTGAAACCCTGCTGCGCGAAGCCATCTCACTGGCGCGGCGTGGTAACATCCCCGATATTCTCTGGTATGCCTTCGTTTCGCTGGCGAACGTCATACTAGCGCGGAACGACGTTGAAGAAGCGGAAGCCAACATCGCCCAGGCGCAAGCGTTCGCACGCGGATTCCACAGCCCGATGATGGCCGGGATCATCACCGCCGCAGAAGCACGTTTGCGACTGCGCTCCGGCCAGGTCGATGCCGCTGTCGAGTGGGCCGAATGGTATGAACCGACCAAACCAGCCAGGTATCGCCAGGATTTCGAGAACCTGACATTGGCACAGGTCTGGCTGGCGCAGGGCGACACGTCAAGGGTTCTGTCGCTGCTGGCAACGATTATTGACGAGGCGAGTGCCGCCGGTCGCACCGAAAACGTCATGCGGGCCGAGGTACTGCGTGCGCTGGCGCATCACAGCAATGGAGATACTGCATCAGCGTTACAGGCACTTGAGCGCGTTCTGATTTCCGCCAGCCAGCAAGGAATCGTTCGCCTGGTGCTGGACGAAGGTCAGCCGGTGCGCGATATACTGCGCGAAGCGGTCAAACAGGATGTCGCCGCCGATTATGCTGCACATCTGCTGGACATCGCTGCCAGAACGGAACGCACGCAGCACCCTGCCGATGTACTCACCGAACGCGAAATCGAAGTGCTGCGCCATATCGCCGCCGGAGCCAGCAACAACGATATTGCCGATGCGCTCGTCGTCAGTGTCGGCACAGTCAAAAGCCACATCCACCACATCATGAACAAACTCGACGCGCAGAACCGCACCGAAGCGGTCAGCAAAGCCCGCACTTTGAACATCCTCCCTGAGTGACTAATCCCCTGTAATCCACAAATCTAACTTCTGGTTGATGACAGCCCCCGGTGGTTTACACCTACCCTGGAGACAGTAAACCTATTTCTGGAGGAAACCATGAACAAACAAGCGATCATCTATCTCACCATGTCACTGATGTTTGGTATGGCCGTGCTGGTCATACTCGGCCAGCGGATAACCGACCCGGATCGCGTGAATGCGGTCGCTCACCGCATCGCCGACTTTAACCTGCCAACTAACTACCAGACGGACTATGTGGTGGATGTGGGTGACTATACATTTGCAGCCTACAAGTCATCTGATGAACAGTCGCATCTGGCCTTTGTGGAGATTCCTGCCGGGATGATCCCCGACGATGAAGTGATCGCGGGCCACGTCTACGGCGGCTGGAGCCGTGATTCGCAGCGGCGTGCAACGGTGCTATCCACCGAAGAGCGAACCGTGCGCGGTCAACCCGCAACCCTGACCATCAGCGAACGGGTCAACGGCGAAGATCGGCTCTATCGCAGTGCGTATCTGGTCTTTGAAGGGCAAGACGGCACGGCGGTTCTGGTCATCAACCAACCGGCGACACAATGGAACGCCGAATTGGTGGATACGTTCATCGACTCGATTGAGTGAGGACGGGCATCATGAACGCGCATCTATACCAGCGTGTCGAAGCACTGCTGAATCGCTACGAGGTCGCGACACTGGCGACATGCGGCCCCGCAGGGCCACAGATCAGCATTCTGAGCTATTACACGGAAGCGATACGCCTTCATCTGGAAGTGCCGCATGGCTCCGATCATCTGTTTAACCTGGAAGGTCAGCCTGCACTCGTGCTGCTGACGGCAGGCTGGCGGCTGCACGGGCGGGGAACCATCAGCACAGACGTAGAAAGCGCCTATCACCGGCAGGCGGTCGTAACAGTTACCGCGAACCGCCTGCATATTCTGGGCATTGATGGGAAAAGTACAGTCGAAACCATCGACTTCTAACGCATACATAAGGGGAAAACATGAGTACCAACACAATGACACACAATCACATCACGTCGCATACGGCCGTTCGACCGCTGCGCATCCTGCGCGGCATCGGGTACGGATTACTCCGACTGTTCGCCGTGCTGGTCGCCATCATCACGATGCTGCCAGTTGTGCTGCTGTTCTTCACGACTTCGGTCGCGGTGTGGATCGCCTGGAGCCTGCTGGTGGCACATGTAGGCATCATCATCGCCATGCTGCACTTTCAGAAATCACTGGCGAACATGCTCACCGGCATGGGTGGGTTGCTGCTGGTATCCGTGCTGGCTGTATTTCTTTCGCAGCACTTCGCCTCGACGCCGCCGATCACTGACGAGGACGGTAACGTGATCCCCGGCAGCATTGCCACGCTGGAAGGCGTCGATCTCAATGGCAGTACGCAGTGGATGACGATTCGCGGTCACAGTGAGGACCTGCCGGTACTGCTGTTCCTATCGGGCGGTCCTGGCGGCAGTGAGCTGGCGATGACGCGCCGCTATCTGGCCGAACTGGAAGCGCATTTCATCGTCGTCAACTGGGAGCAACCGGGCGCGGGCAAGTCCTACAACGCGGTTTCTCGCGATCAACTGACGCCGGAACGCTTTGTCGAGGACGGGCACGCGCTGACGCTCTACTTGCGCGAACGCTTTGACGCGGACAAAATCTACATTTTCGGCGAATCCTGGGGCAGTATCCTGGGTGTCTGGATGGTGCAGCAGCGTCCCGATCTGTATCACGCACTGGTCACTACCGGGCAGATGGTCGCACCGGTCGAGAACGACATTCAGATGTACGAGTTTGCGCTGGACCGGGCGACCGAGCAAGGACGCACCGATCTGGTCGAGACGCTGCGCGGTAACGGACCACCTCCATATGATCGCGGCAGTCTGTTAGGGCGTTTCCAGGCGATGAACGGGGTGGTCAACGACTACATGCACGCACACGCGCACGGCGAGGGTACAGGCCATAACTTGCTGTTCGACTCGATGGGTGCGCCTGAATACGGTCTGCTGGATAAAGTCTACTGGGGTTTGTCCCTGCTGAACACCTTCCCGCATGTGTATTCGCAGTTGAACGACGTAGACCTGCGCGAACAGGCTCTAACGCTGGATGTGCCGGTATACTTCATTAAGGGACGCTGGGACATCAACGCCAGTAACGCGCTGGCCGAAGAATACTTCCAACTGCTCGATGCGCCTCATAAGGAGTGGTTCTGGTTTGAGGACTCGGCCCATACGCCAAGTTGGGATGAACCGGCACATTTTACTCATGTGATGGTAGAAACGGTGTTGGTGCAGACACAGAATGAGAGTATCGATGCAGATCGTTGAGCTATCCCGTGTGCAGGAGCAACTGTCCGTCGTCGCCGCGTGGATTCACAACGCCTTCTGGCAGGACTCCGGCCAACCGGTCGCGTTCATCGAAGGCTTGCTCGCCGAACATCTGGCGGGCAAGCCCATTCCCGCAACGCTCGTCGCCGTTGATGATGGGGTGCCAGTCGGTTCCGTGTGTTTGATCGAGAGCGATATGGCGGAGCGTCCGAATTTGACACCCTGGCTAGCGGCGCTCTATGTGCTGCCAGCACATCGCAAGCGCGAAATCGGTAGCCAGCTTATCATACGATTGGTTGACCATGTGGCGAATGTTGGGGTTGATCGCGTGTATCTCAGCGCGGACGATCAGGTCGGGTTCTATGCCCGGCACGGATTCGAAATCGTCGAAACGGGTGTCGGTCTTCACAGGTTGACCATCATGCGGCGACAAATCAAGAAAGGAAAACCAGAATGACAGCCTACTACTGGCAGGGCGAGCGTATTAGGCTGCGCCCCATGCATGTCGATGATGTGAAGCTGTGGCTGGAAGAAGAACAATCTGATAGCGAGGCCGTGCGCTTCCTCAACTATGGCATGACGCTGCCCAAATCGGAACACGACGCGAAAGCCTTTGGCGAACGCTATGCCGAATTCAATAACCGTGACGAGCGCATCATGTTCTCAATCGAAACGCTGGATGCAGAACTCATCGGCGGAATCAACATTCACTCGATGGATCAAAAGAACGGCACGTTCGAGACCGGGAGCCGCATCTATCGTGCCTATCGTGGCAAGGGGTATGGTTTTGAGGCGAAGGTGCTGGTACTGCGCTATGCCTTTCACGAGATGCGCTTCCAGAAGTATAACATCCGCTGTGTGCATACCAACGAGCCGATGATTCACCACGCGGAACGGCTGGGTTGCCAGCGTGAGGGACGCATCCGCCGCCACATTTACATGGACGGCCAATACCACGATGAACTCATCTTCGGGCTAACCCGCGAAGAGTTCGATGACTTGCTTAAGACTCCAGTGAACAAACTCAGGCGCTAATATGCTGGTGCCTGACGCCAGAAATCATCGGGCGATTGCAGGCAGCGATCATGGGGTTGGAGGACATCCTCGCCAGCCGCTGCATCGCTATTCCCAATGTTGCGCCGGTCAGCGGTCAAAATCCAATTGACGCGCCGGAAAACTGACCACACTTGCCATAGCTGACCATTCTTTCCGCGTGGAGGGGCGGTCAATTTTCATCCTTTGGAGGATGCCATCCCGCAGCCGACCAGCGCCGCCGCG
>CAYQJO010000112.1:0-13554 GCA_964417785.1 uncultured Anaerolineaceae bacterium
TGGAAATCGCCCGCCAGATCGCCAACAAGTACAACATGCATATGGTCAGCGAAGTGTTGGATATGTCGTTGATTCCGATGATGTCGGAGTATGTCGATATCTTCTGGGTGGGGGCGCGTAACATGCAGAACAGCTTCCTCCTACGGGCGTTGGGCAATGTACGCCAGCCGATCATACTCAAACGCAGTTATGGCGCGACCATCCGGGAACTGCTCTACGCCGCCGAGTACATCGTCAGCAGTGGCAATCCGAATGTGATCCTGATTGAGCGCGGGATTCGCACGTTTGAGGATTGGACACGCACAACACTCGACATCAGCGCTGTGCCACTGCTGCAACAAGATACACATCTGCCGGTTGTGGTGGATATTTCCCACTCCGCGGGACGGCGCGACATCGCAAATCCGCTGGCGAAAGCCGCAAAAGCCGCCGGTGCTGATGGTCTCATGGTCGAAGTCCATCCCAACCCACCGGTTGCCATGAGCGATTCCAAACAGCAGTTGGACATCGCAGAATTTCACAGTTTGATGGACGCGCTGGAAATCCCCCGCGTCGAGCCAGTCGCAAAATAACCCGATAACTACGGCATCGCCCATACACGGGCGGTGCCATCCCACGACCACGAAAGAATCTGAGTCTCGTCAGCATTCCAGGCTGCGCCGGTAACAAGACTGTCGTGCGTGAAGGTCGCCAGCGGCGTGGTCCCGGTGGCATCCCACAGCCAGACCGTGTTGAACGACCAGGACAAGATGCGTGTTTCGTCAGCGCTGAGGGCTGCGCCCGTCACCCAATCCTGGTGCAGCAGCGAGAGCAGACGGTCGCCGGTTTGTGCATCCCATAAGCGCACGGTGTCATCCGCGCCCCAGGAGAGGATGCGGGTTTCGTCGTTGTTCCAGGCGGCTCCATCGACAAATGACAGGTGAGCGAAGGTCTCCACCAGTCTTTTGTCGTTGTTCCAGGCGGCTCCATCGACAAATGACAGGTGAGCGAAGGTCTCCACCAGTTGTTCATTGTCGCCGCTGATGTCGTAGAGGCGCACGGCTCCACCGCCACCCCAGACCAGCATCCGGTCTGCATCGTCGCTCCAGGCGAAACCGAGAACCTCGTCACCAAAGGTCATGGTGCGCAGTTCCTCGCCGCTGGCTGTATCCCAGATATGTGCCTGGCCGTTCATTTCCAGAGTCATCAGTCGTTGATCGCGCCACGCGACATCACGCACATAAACATCATGGTGGAATTCGCGTGTGGAGTCGTCGGTCCAGAGGCGGACGCTGCCGCTGTCATCCCACAGCAGCACCGCGCCCTCGCGCCAGATCGCGCCGCGTATGGGACTGTCGCCGCTGGTTGAGCGCAGCACCGCGCCATCCTGCCACACCGTGACCGTGCCATCGCTGGTCCAGGATAAGACGCCGGTGTCGTCCATGATCCAGCGCACCGGTGCATCATGGTCCAGTTCCTGTACCAGTTCACCGCTGGCCGCATCCCAGATGCGCACCCGACCGTCCTCGGATGCAGTTAAAATCTGCGTTTCGGCCTGATTCCAGGCGGCGGATGTCACGATGCCGCCATGCGGTAAAAGAGTTTGATCCTGGGCGACAGTGGCAACCACCAGCATAAGAATGACCAGTACCAGCGCAAATCGTCTCATCATTGACTCCTCTGTTGAATAAGCCATTTAACCGTTTATTGCCTTTAGAGTGCCAGGGTGATAATCATCCAGGCTGGATCGTCCGATGAATTCGCGCAGCAGTGATGTGTCCGGGATCATCTCGAAGTACGCCTGATCCAGTGGGCGCACCCAACTGAGAAATGACAGCAGACGCTTGGCTTCAATGTGGGGTTCGGTGTTGGATTCGACCTGGAGCAGCAGCGGTTCAGCCGCCGGACGCAGCGCCGCCAGTTCATACACCAGCGCCGAGTTAAATATCATGTCGGCGTTCTCCTGGTAGGGGAAGATGCTGGTTTTCTCGCCACGCCGGACATTGCCCCAGAGGGTAAGGGTATCGGTGGCGTTGTAACCGCGTGTCCGGGCGTCGCGCACGATTCGCCGGATGAGCCGCAAATCGGTTGTCGGCACCCGGTTGTGGGCGTCTACGTTGAGTTGGGTCAGCGCCGAGACATACACACGAAAAACCAGCTCCGGCGGTATATCTGGCACCAGATCGGGGTTTAACCCGTGAATGCCCTCGATGATGATGATCTGGTCTTCATCAAGCTGGACTTCGTCTCCCAGTTCGCTTTTGCCGGTGATGAAATTGAAGTGTGGCATACGGACCCGCTCATTGCGGATTAAGGCCAGCAGTTGCGCGTTGAACAATGGCAGGTCGACTGCACCCAGTACCTCGAAATTGTACGCGCCTTTTTCATCGCGGGGGGTCTTCTCGCGGTCTACAAAATAATTGTCCATTTCGAGCGTGAACGGACGCAAACCGTGTGCCAGCAGTTGAATGGCAAGCCGCTTGGCGAAGGTGGTCTTACCAGACGAGGACGGCCCGGCGATCAGCACCAGTCGCACCCCACGCTGTGCGTTTTGCTGGCTAATTTCGCTGGCGATGTGGGCAATTTTGCGTTCGTGCAGGGCTTCGGCGATCAAGATGAGTTCGTGAATGCGGTATGGGTCGCCGATAACCTCATTGAGCTTACCAATATCGGGTACGTCCAGACGGTGCAGCCATTCGTCGGTTTCATGGAAGACCGATTTAAGTTTGTCGTAAGCCCGTATCGGTCTCAGGTGGGTCGGACTTTCACGGCGAGGATACTGAAGGATGAATCCCGCCTGCACCCAGATCAATCGAAAGTGTTTCAGGTAGCCGGTAGACGGCACCATATAGCCATAATAGTAATCGTCGCGCCCGCGCAGGGTGTAGAGGGTCAGGTCCTGGCGGGTGCGTTGTGCCAGCAGGCGTACTTTGTCATGTTCATTCCGGCTGGCGAACAGGGTCTCCGCCTCTTCCAGCGGGACAATTCGTTTGGTGATGAGCGAGTCCTCGTCCACAATCTGGTGCATCCGGGCTTCGAGTTGTTCCAGTTCGTCGGCTGTGAAGGGGATGTCGTGGAGCCGGGCGCAGTAAAAGCCGCCGTCGGGTACTGCATAGCGCACGCTGATCTGGCAGCCAGGCCAGATTTCGGCAGCGGCGGTCGCCATCAGCATGACCAGGGAACGCCGGTAGATGCGCCCACCGTCGCTGCCGTTGAGGCATACCGGTATCAATTTAGCGTCGCGTTCCAGCGGGTAGCTCAATTCGCGCAGTTCGCCATCGCAAATAGCCGCTATAAGGGGTGCGCTGTAATGCAGATGGTCGGCGGCGGCGTGCAGGAACGCGCCGGTGGTGGTCCCCACAGGGCCTTCCAGAGTAAGATGTTGATCGATCCGAACGCGGATATGCTGGCGCGGTTCGGATAGGATAATGTCTGACATAGGGTCTCCAACATGATGAATCCATCCACAGCTTAGCACAAATCGCTGTACGATAGGAGAACTCCTGTGTTATAGTCTGGACACCGGGTTTGAAGAGAGTGCTGGATATGAGTGACTCGAAGAAGGACCAACAGCAAGACGACCCTGGGAAGACCCAGATGCGGGAACCTCAGACGACCGTTATTGCGTCCAGTATGCGTCGGCGTCGGCGTGCTGGCGCGGATGTCCTGAAAGACACGGTCTCTTTTGGTGAGCAGCAAGAGTTGATTCTGGTGGTTCGTGGCATTATAGAGCGCGTGGTTTTGCCCCAGGATCAGGCATTGGTCATCGGGCGTTCGGATGCGCGGCTGCGTTACCACGCCGATATTGACCTGACGCCTTACGGGGCGATGGATCGGGGTGTTTCCCGCGAACACGCCAAAGTGTTTATTGAAGACGATCATATTTACATTATGGACCTGGACAGTACCAACGGTACCTACATCAGTGGAAAACGGCTGGAACCCAACACGCCGACTCTACTGCGGCGGGGTGATGAACTGCTGTTGGGGCGGTTGCCAGTACAAATTCTGTTTAAGTAGATGGCTGCATACGAACAATATCTCGCGGAAACGCTCATTGATGAAACGACATTGATGGCGCGTGTGGTTGAACTTGGCAGGCAGATCAGTGTGGATTACCACGATGTTGAGAATCTGCTCTTGATTTGTATTTTGAAGGGCGGGGTGATGTTTCTCTCCGACCTCACCCGCCATATTGATGTGCCACATGAAATCGATTTTATGGCCGTGTCCAGCTATGGGCGTGGTACACGTGAGTCGACCGGCAGTGTGCGTATTGACATGGACCTGACATCGGGTCTTGTGAACAAGCATGTCCTGATTGTGGAAGATATCATCGATAGCGGCCATACGCTGGAATTTGTGATGCGCGTCTTGCAGGCTCGCAATCCCGCCAGCATCAAGTTGTGTACACTGCTCAACAAGCAGTCACGGCGAGAAGTCCACATTCATATTGACTACACTGGCTTTGACATTGAAGACAAGTTCGTTTTCGGTTATGGGTTGGACCTGGACGAGCGATTCCGCAATCTGCCCTTTATCGGCGTGGCGCGATTGGAAGCACTGTGAACCCGCGCCGTCCGCTCTTCTGGCCGGATGATGTGCTGGACCTCCACGATTTGCTGCTGGATGAGGGACCCGTATACATCGTCGGCGGCGCGGTGCGCGATGCCTATCTGCACCGCCCCGTGCATGATCTCGATCTTGCCGTACCCGCGCAGGCTATCAAGCTGGCACGGCGTATCGCCAACCAGCTTGATGCCGATTTTTACGTGCTGGATCAGGAGCGCGATGTTGGACGGGTGCTGGTGGATAAAGGCCGTTTGGTGATCGATGTCGCCCGGTTTCGTGGCGACGATCTGGTGGCCGATCTGGCCGACCGTGATTTCACCTGTAACGCCATGGCCGTTGACCTGACCGGTGAAGTGGGCCAGTTGATCGATCCACTCAATGGTGAGGACGATCTGGCAAAACGGATTGTGCGCCGCTGTAGTCCACATGCTATCGCCGACGATCCGATCCGGGCCTTGCGGGCGGTGCGCCAGAGCGTCCAGTTGAACGCCCGGATCGAACCGGCCACACTGGCCGATATTCGATCTATCAGCCTCGATGCGGTCTCGCCGGAGCGCTTGCGCGACGAACTGGTCAAGCTGCTGTCGTTGCAGCGACCAGGCGCGGCGCTGCGGGTGGCGCGAGCCTTGAATGTGCTGCCGGTACCGCTGATGGATGAACGGCTGGTTCTGGTCGAGAAGTTGAACGGGATTCTCTCCACCATCAGCCGGCGGCGGACGGACGAAACAGCGGCGACTTTCGGTTACGGCATGATCGTGATGGGTCTCGATGTCTTCCGTCAGCGCCTGCTGGTTCACATCGAGCGAACGTGGCCGGGGGATCGCAGCCATGCCAGTCTGATGCTGTTTGCTGCTATGTTCCAAAGCGCGGAAATGGCCGAACAATATGCGGTCGATCTGCGTTGGAGTGGCAGCGAGAAAAAGCATATCGTCGCCGTGCTGCGCCGTGCGGCTGAAGTTCTTTCACTGGCGACCGATGACCTCTCCCTGCATCGCTTCTGGCGGCAGGCTGGTGACGCCGGTATCGACGCCGGTTTGATGGCGCTGGCGGACTATCTGGCCGGGGCAGGTGTGGAACTGGACCAGGATGCCTGGGTTCAGCAGATCGAGCAGGTTCAGATTGTGCTGGATGCGTGGTTCAATCGCCACGAGACGGTGGTCGAGCCGCCACCGCTTTTAGACGGTCATGACCTGATGGAACGACTCGATCTGGAACCCGGTCCGCAGATTGGGGAACTCCTCACCCTGATCCGTGAAGGTCAGGTGACAGGCAGCATCACCACCGTCGATGAGGCACTGGCTGCCGCAAGTTCGCAGCTCTAGCCAGGTGGTCGGGTTGTGGGCGGCAGCGCTCAAGGTGTTGACCATGTGTTGCGGCAAAATCATCCGTCATCCTGCTTCACTTTCCGTGTGAAGAACATGACTCGCGTCTTGCCGTAATCGCGCTCGTCGCGCAGTTCCAGGTTGTCAAGCGGTATTTCGCGGGACTCCTTCGGGTCGATCTGGACGATCACCCGCCCGGACTCGGCGACCCATCCGGGATTGGTGTCGATGGCCTGAAGCGTTTGCAGCCACAGGTCTTTGTACTGTGGCGGCGCGATGTAGATCAGATCGAAGGGTGTGGGAGACTGGCGCAAAAACTGGAAGACGTCGGTGCGCCGGATAATGGCGTTTGCGCCCAGGCCGGTGATTGCCAGATTGGCCTGGATTGTCCGTACTGCGTCCCGGTTGAGTTCGACCAGGACGGCCTGCGCGGCTCCTCGGCTGAGGGCTTCGATACCTACGCTGCCGGTTCCGGCAAATAGATCGAGAAAACGCGCCTCAATTACATCTCTGCCGATGATGCTGAAGACGGCTTCTTTGACTCGATCCATAACCGGGCGGGTGGTATCCCCAGGCACCAGTTTCAAGCGCCGACCTTTGGCTGTACCGGCAATAACACGGATTGGCATCAGGATAACCTCATTGATTCAACGGCTCCGCGTGCGGCCCGCAGATTCGCCAGTGGTGTGCTGACCGGGATCGTCTGGTCCGCCGATAGGATGAAGCGGCGTTCGTCCATGCGGTCGATCAGGCCACGCGCAATATCGCGGACCATTGTTGGTGTGCCATAATGGATATGCTGCTCACGGTCCAGACCACCGCACAAGACACCGGGAAAGATGGCTCTGGCTTTTTCCAGGTCGGGTTCGGTGGCATTCCAGTGGATCACCTGTACCGGGTAAGAGGCCATCAGGTCAAACATAGGGGCGGCACCTTGCAGTTGCAGGATGTTCAACCACCAGCGTGATGGCAGCAGATCGAGGATCTTGCGGTCATAGGCCATGCCCATCTGCTTATACTCGTCTTCGGGCATGGTCTCAAAACTGGCGTGACCGGCCACATAACAGATACCGGCGACCGGGGTACGTTTCAGCGCATCCACCAGCCGCAGCGTGCTTTCGGTGAAGGTGTTCAGGCCGGTACGGACGCGATCAGGTTGGGTGCGCAAATGGCGGAACATCTGCGCCTCGCCGCCAGTCATGGCCGTCTGCGTCAATGGACTGTAAATCGTTGCCAGCACAGGTACATCGGGCAGCGCTTCGCAGACCAGTTCGACCGTATGCAGATATTTGCCCGATTCGCCGCGCATCGGGTCGAGTGTGCGTAGTTCGGTCCATTCCAGCGACCGGCTGATAGGCTGCTTGAGTATGGTACGGTCACCAGATGGATGGCCCTGCCACCCGGTCTGCACCCCATAATCTGCGACGCTGTAGGCACTGAACGGCGTGACGCGCACGAAGTCCCAATCGTAAGTCTGCTGGAAGGCAATTGTCGCCTGGGCCAGATCGGCGGCACGTTGATCGTCGCCGGGCCAGTGCCGCCACAGGGCGACCGGTACCCGGTCGGCGCGTTCACCGGCCAGAATCGTTTCCAGGCGTTGGCGTTTTTCCATCAGAATTTGTCGGCGCTAGCTGGTCTGTACGCCCATTTCATTGAGGCGCTGCTGGATCATACGCAAGAGCATCATGTAGCGGTCGTCCTCGATGGTCTCGATGTTGGTCCCACCCATCTGACCGCGAATGGCCTGGAGCAGTTCCTGAGCGGTCTCAAGCGCTTTCTGGAAGGTCTCAATCGCCTTGCTCTCCTGACCGGCTTTCATTTGTGCCAGCCCCAGTCCGTAATAGGCATCAACATTCTTGGGGGCATCCTTCAAGATGGTCTCAAAGGTGGAAAGTGCCTCGTCATGATTGCCCTGACGCAGATTACCCCAGGCTTTACCGATCTGAGATCCGACAGTTGACATCTGTGACATGCCGTTACTCCAAAGTTAATCCGAATTGCGCCGTATTGTAACGACGGTGTGATGGGATTACAAACCTCAATTGATCGTCAGGATCGGTGGCAGCATCAGAAACGGTCCGGCATTGGCACCATCGTGATAGAACGGGAGGCGGTCGGCGGTCGTGCAGTTGCTTCGGCAGGTGAAGACTTCGATGACGATTTGATACGCTCCCGGTGGCAGGGTGTCGGCGATTTCAATCTGATACTCGTCGCGCACGAAACGCCCTTCGATCCAACGTCGGGTGGGATACCCGCCGGGATAATGCAGCGGTGTTGGCAGCCAGCGCAACCCCTGGGCGACATCACGCAGGTAGACGCGCACACTGTAGTTCTGCACCAGCGGGCGGATAGTGCGCCAGGCGATCATTACGTCCAGCGTGTCGCCATGGTTATATGTGGTGTCATCGGGGATGGCGTAGGAGATGGTCTCCAGGCCGCCACCTACACGGGCTTTCAGCGCGTGGGTGTTATCCAATGTGTTGCCGGGCCGGGCGTGCAGGGTGAAGGGCGAATCTGGAGTGGCAAAGGCCAGCACCGTGATCAGCATTCCAGCAGCCAGGATGAACAATAACCGGGCCTCCCGGACTGAGATGAAATGCAGATTATCGTAGAAGACTGGCTGCTGGTTGCGCAGACGCAGCAGAACACCCAGGCCGAGCAGCAGAGCTGAAACCCCGGCGGCCAACCAGCCGATGCGGCGCAGCGGTGTGGACCCCAGTTCGATCACCAGATTGCCCGACCGGACGACCGGGACCAGGATGTCGATCAGGCCGGTGGTGGGATTGGTCTCTGTGGGGACCGGACTGCCGTTGACGGAGACAACCCAACCGGCGAAGTCGGCTCGCAGCACATTGTAGATGGTTGGACCGTTGGTCTCCACGATGTAACGGTCGTGGTGGCTTTCACTGGCGATCAGGCTGGCGCGTTTGCTGCGATTGAAGGGAATACGCAGAGCGTCGCCGGTCTGGTAGCTGCTGATGAAGCTCGGATTGGGGGGTAGATCGGCAGGGATGGTGGTTGGAATATCTGATCCAGCCGGCAGAACGGCGATCCCGAATCCCTCTTGCTCATAGCGTATCTGGGTGGCGGCATCGGTGGGGCCGAATTCAGCCGGCCAGCGGGGCGAGAGCAGCACTGGCACCGAGTCCAGCAGGATCATGAGCAGGAGTACCGACAGCGCCAACCGTCGGTAGTCCGGTGGTAGCCACGCGCTCATATGGTAAGCGGCACCGCCACCGACAGCCAGACACATCACCGCCGGTCCCATCAGCCAGGTTTGCTCTGGCATCACCAGGACACCCAGGATCAGCCAGGCTGCGCCGCTGACCAGGAAGACCAGCGCTAAGGGTGTTTTGCGGCTTGCCATCCCACCGAGCAGTGCGAACACGATCCCGGCGCTGCCCAGGGTGAACTGTGGGGTGGGGACCATCTCGTTGAGGTCGATGCGTTGCAGCGGTGAGAGCAGGCCGGTGAGCGTCAATCGCAGTGTGCGTGGCTCAAACGGGTACGCCTGCCAGTCCACCGGTTCCAACCACGCAGGCAGCCAGTAGAAGGTTGTCAATGTCAACCCGGTGAGGCCAGCCAGTGTGACCAGAAACATGTGCTGCCGGTACCAGAACAACAACATGGCCGTTATCACCGCACCACACATCGCCATGCGCGGTTCGGTCACGACTAACGCGCTGAACATGACCGTCACCAGCAGGAAGTCGAAGGCCCGGTTCGCCAGGATCAGCCGGTGGACGCTCCACAGGAGTCCGGGTAGCAGCGCCATGGCGATGACCCCGGCCAGGTCGCCGAGGAGATGGGGCAGAGTCAGGCCGACATATGGGCTGAGGACGTAGAGTATACTTGCCAGCAAACCGGCACTGGCTCCCTGCCAGCGCATGACAAACACATACATCATCGTACCTGCCAGCGTCAGTGACAGGATATAGGTCAGGCGCACGGCCAGAACGGTATCATTGGTGAACAGCATTTCAATCAATGCCACCGTGTAGGGTGCGCCGGAGGGGTAATAATGCGGAATCGGTGCGCCGTAGCCATAGAGCGCGGGAGCCGTCCAGCGCGGATAGAGGCGACCTTCGCGCAGGGCGGTGGCGTAGTTGGCGCTGCGATAGACATAATTCTCGCTGGCGTTGGTGTGGGGTAGACCGTCCTGAACGAAGAAGGCCCAGGCCACCAGTAAACTGAAAAACGCGGCGATGACTATGCCCCAGTCCACGCGCTGTCTTGCACGCCGCATCCACAGCGGCAGGTCCTCAACCGGAATTGTGAGTCGTTCGTTCATTGACTCTATTCTACTTGATTTGGCCGCAGGGCGATGATATGCTGTTTTTCCGTTAGTCTGGAAGCTATGTTGTGATTATCCGTCCAGCCCAACCTGCTGATTTCGACCGTATCCGTGAACTGCATGAGGAACGACTGGTTATCATCCATCGCCCGGTTGATTCCGACCGCATGTTATATGACCGTCTGTATACCCGCGATGCGATTGTGTTTGTCGGTGATGACGGCGACGAAATACGGGGTTTTGTCATTGGGCGTATCTGTGATGGTTGGGGTGTAATCGATGAGATCGCACTGGATGCCCATCATTACACAGGCGGTCTGGGGCGGATGATGGTGCGCCAACTGCGGGAGCGGTTTCAGCAGCATACCATTGAGCGGATGGTTGTGCGTGCGCCTCGTTATTATGCGGTCGAACAGGCTTTCTGGCGGGCATTGGGTGCCGAAGAATGGAAAGAGACGACGTGGGAAACAGCGCCAGAAGACATGTGGATGATATTGTAATCCGTCCGGCGGTTCAGGCCGATGCCGAGGCTGTTGGTAAGCTGTGGGAACGTCTGGTGTTGTATCATCACCAGCTTGACGCGCACCTGCCAACAGCTTCCAGCGAGGGGGCCAGAATTTATGCCGAACGGATCGCGGAGCGCATCCATGATACCCATACCCATACACTGGTGGCAGACGATCACGGACGGATTGTCGGCTTCGTGATGGGATTGATTATGGATATGGTGCCGGAGATTTTCGAGCAGGAAATCGGCGGTTTTCTGGCGGATATTTTCGTCGAGGAAGATTACCGGCGTACCGGGATTGGGCGCAGGCTGGTCGATGCCCTGACCGACTGGTTCCGCTCTCGTGGGGTGCAGCACATCGAATGGTATGTGGCGGCGCATAATCAGGACGGACGTGCTTTCTGGGAATCCGTCGGCGGACGCGACATTATGATACGTATGCGAATGGACCTTTGATTATGGCGAGACTCTTTTTGCAGATCATGATTAACGCCCTCGGTATTGCCATTACGGCGCGGCTGCTGCCAGGGATTCACGTTGTCAACGAGGATTTGTTCACCTACATTCTGATGGGGACAGTCTTCGGTATTTTGAACGCCGTCATCTGGCCGCTGATGACCTGCCTGACCTGCGCCGTGATTCTGGTGACGTTTGGGTTGTTTCTGTTTGTCATCAACGGGATGGCGTTGTGGTTCACCGCTGAGTTGTTCCCTGACCGGTTGCAAATCGACAGCTTCGGCTGGGCGATCCTGGGAGGTCTGGTGATGTCAATCATAGGGACTATATTACGCGCTGTCCTCGGTGTTGACGACGATAAACCGGAGATAAGGATTGAGCGGGGATGACCATACCTCTTTACCACACCGACAGCTATTTGAAGGAATTTACGGCGACCGTCACCGGCGTTGACGAAGCCCAGAACGGCGTCTATCTGGACCAGACCGCTTTCTATCCCGGTGGTGGCGGCCAGCCCAACGACACGGGTGTTCTACGCCTGGACGGCACCACCTACACGGTCAAGAAGGCCGCACGCGGCAATATTCACATCGTCGATGGCGATTTGCCGCCGGTCGGTGCGGAGGTCCAGGGCGAGATCGACTGGGACCGGCGCTATAAGCTGATGCGCACCCACACCGCCATGCATATCCTGTGCGGGGTGGTCTGGCGTGATTACGGGGCCAGCGTGACTGGTGGCAATATGGAGCCGCTCAAAGGGCGTATGGACTTCGAGTTCGAGCGGATGCAGCGCGAACTGGTGGACGAGATTGAGGCCAGCATCAACGCGGAAATGGCGAAGGGCTATGATGTGCGGGTGAAAATCCTGCCACGCGAGGAAGCCTTCGAGATTCCTGATTTAATTCGTACCAGAGTTAATCTGCTGCCGGAAGGCATTGCCGAGGTGCGCACGGTCGAGATCATCGGGCTGGATTTGCAGGCCGATGGCGGTACCCATGTCGCCAACACCACCGAGGTCGGTCAAATGCGCGTGACCGATTACAAGAGCAAGGGCGGCATCAACAAGCGCATTTATCTCGAACTGGCGCAGTAGACCATGCGCTATCTGCATTCGGTTGGACCGTTAGAGCGCTTTGTCGCCAGTGGCAGCTATGGCGATGACGAACAGTGGAGCATCCACCAGCATCCGGACGGGTCGTTTTTTTATCGCGTGGACTCCGAGCGTCACGGCGCGGTCGCTCTCATGGAGGCATGGCAGAGTCCCGAAGGGCGTGTCGAACGGGTGGAGATCGTCATGTTCAACGCGCCCGAATTCAAGCGCGGCAAGCTGTCGTATTCGGTGATCGAAGACCAGCTTGAAGCCGGTTATCAGATCGGCCACGACTCGCGCCACCAGTTTGACGAGATGGCCCTGCCGGATGGCGCGGTATTGGCGCTGGACTGTTGGTTGTTCATGGGGTTGACGGTGAACGCGCTGATCGTCGTGACACCGCCGCCGCTGCTGGCCGGTGAGCCGGTCTTTCGGGCGCAGACGGTCGAGCCACAGGGCGCAGCCGAGATCAGCGTTAACAGCAGACCGGTGCCGACCCATGCCTACACCGTCAACGGCGTCACCCGGCTGTGGGTGGACGCCTTCGGGGTGCCGGTGAAAGTGAATGATGTGACCATCTCGCGCTACGCACGGCAGGGCTGAACCATGCTGCGACAAATCCGACTTTTCCTGGGACCACAGCGCATTCGTGCGTTGTTTTTGCTTCTGGCGCTGACGGGATTGGGTAATCTGATTCTCAACAGCCTGCGCGGCGAACTCGATTGGGCCGAATCTGCTCAGACGGTACTGGCGCTGGTATTCATTGGCGGTGCCATCGCCATCGTCGCCAGCGCCTATGAACCTTTCCAGCGCGGGCGCATCCTGGGATTGGTCACGCCGGCTTTCGGTTTGATTGTGCTGGCAGCGTTGTTCCTACCGGACTGGCTGCCGGTGGTGGCGGGTGCTGGAGTCGGATGGGTCATTGCTGGATTCTTCATCTTTCGCCCGCGGGGACCGATGGCCTACCAGCAGGCGGTCAAGCTGCTGCGCAAGAGCCAGTACAAAGACGCTGTTGAGATCATGGATACACTCATCAAGGACGAACCCGATGATCCCAACCATTATCGCTTCCGGGCGGAACTGCTGCGGGTATGGAGCAAGCTGGACCGGGCGCGGCGCGATTATCAAAAAATGACGAAGATGGTCCCGGACTCACCGGTGGCGTGGAACGGGCTGGCGGAGGTGGAACTCCAGGCCGGACGTTACCCACAGGCACGGGAAGCGGCGCTCAGGGCGCTGGACCTGTCGCCGGGGGAATGGGTGGCGGCCTATAACCTGGGCATGATCGAGGACCGGCTGAAACTGTCAGATCAGGTGATCGAGCATCTCAATC
>CAYQJO010000113.1:0-13543 GCA_964417785.1 uncultured Anaerolineaceae bacterium
AAAAAGCTGAAGAATACAAAGCAGTTATCGAAGGTAAAATCCAGAAAATCGTTGCAGAGTTCGCTGAAGGCAAGATCAGCCGGGAGCAGTTCCATGTGCTGTATGAACGCTACAGCGGGCGACTGGCGATAGCCGACCACGCACTCCTCAGTGGCAACCCGGATGCCATCAGTATCGCCCAGAGCGGGCCGCCCACCATCGCTGTGCGCAGTGCCTATATGGGCAAGGCGATGGGGATGCTAGTTTATCATACCCGCAGCCAGTGTATTCTCGAAACACTGGGTGAATTTGGTGTTGCCAACGAACATTACCAGATGATTCTGAACAACCCGATCAATGAACGGCGTTCGGAGAAGCTGGATGATCGTGACTGGCTGTTGTTCGTTCCGGGAGAGTTCACAGTCGTTGTGGTCCTGTTCCACAATGAGCCATCTCAGATGCAAATCCGTGAGATCGAACGGCTTCACCGCGATTTCGAGCAGGCCAACCGCCCGGTGCTGGTTCAGTCCCCGGTGGACCCGGACAGGCTGGCCTATCCTTTTCTCGTTTTTGTCAAACGCTGGTCACGCAAATAGCTATACGGCCCGTCCGGCAAAATAGCGTGTTACCAGGTCTTTGCGCACGAACAGAAAGATCGTAATCGCCGAGAGAAAGCCGCAGGCGTGGGCAACATAATTCACCCCGCCCAACAGTTGACCGGTCTCGGCGGTTTCAAAGGTGTCCAGGATGTCGAACCCCATATAGAACAGCAGCACGATCCATGCACGAATGTTGACCAGCCAGCGCATCTGTGCGTTACCTGAGCCAAACAGCGTGCGTAAACTCGTACTCAATACGCGCCAGCCCGTAACAATTCCCCACAGACAACTCATCCGTGCTGCTGGAAACAGCAGCATATAGGCCCCCATGACGCCAGCGATAGCGCCGCTGGCCCCGATGCTGGGGACATCGGCTTCGTTGAATGCCAGCACGGCAAAGCCCAACGAGGCGATCATCCCGGCGAAGAGATAGAAAATCAGGTAGCGCCAGGGGCCGCAAGCATCTTCAATGCGGCGGCCAAATGCCCACAGGAAGATCATGTTGATGGTCAGATGATTGAAATCTGAGTGCATGAATGTGCTGGTGAAGGTGGTAAAGGCTCCGATACTGACTCCCTCACGCAGAAACGACGGGCGGAAGCCATAGGTCCACACGATTTCGCGGTAGGCGAAATTGGCTTCCTGCAATTCGGTCAGGTTGATCGCGTTTATCATCTTGACAATGTGAGGGGCCTGCCATAAGGCAAAAACCAGGGTGTTGATGGCGATCAAGGATAGGGTCATCCAGGGAAAGGTGTTGTAACGCACGGTACCTTGATCGGTGAAGGGCAGTGGCACGAACAGGGAGGTCAACAGCAGCGCCAGGATGATTTCAAGAATGACATCGAAGAGAGTCATGGGCTACCACCAGAAGTCATTGGGCGGAATCGGGTCAAATAACAGACGCAGGGAGGTACTGAACACCAGAACGAACGCCACCAGCAGCAGAAACGTGCCGATACTACCCATCAGGTAGCGTTTCTGTTCCGGTATGATGGGAATCTCCGATGGGTTGCTGATGTTGCCGTCACGCGCAGCCTTGTGCCGGGGCGGTTTTCCTCCCAGGCGTGCCGCCAGTGGAATCTGCTGCGGTGATGAAGTCGCTGTTACCACCAGATAAGCGCCTGGAAGGGCCACAATCAGCCCGACCCAGTGCAGGAACGTCATCTGTACCAGGTCCAATCCGGCATCCTGCCACGCCAGCACCAGATAGAACAGGATAATTGCTACCACTTCCCGCACCGCCAGCAGAACGCTACCACGTTGCCGGTCGGTCACTTCGGGCGTGTAGCTCAGCAGAATGTGGTCGGCTTCCTGGCCTTCTTCGGATGAACGGGGAGCCAGTGCCACTACCTGCCGGTAGGATTGCCGGGCTTCAACCGGCTGCCAGTTTTCGTCGCACAGTTGGGCCATGCGGAAGTGCAGTTTGTAGTCGTCGGGATAGCGTTTCAGTCCGAACGCCACCACCTGGATCGCTTTCTTAATGTTGCCGATGTCAGCGTAATGGTTGCCGATGGTCAGAATCGCTTTCGCATCAGCGTCCGGCAGCCGGATCATTCGCTCGCTCAACATCTCCCAGTCTCCGGTGTTGTTTTCGCGCAGGGCGAAGTCCAGGGCCGTCAGGTAGACGGTGACGGAGCGAGTTCCGGCGTTAATCGCTCGCCAGATAAGGGTTTTGGCGTCATCCAGATACCCAAGCTGCACCAGAGTCGTCACGGCACCGCGAATGGCTTCTGGCTCATCCGGTTTGACCTCAAGCACCTGCACCCACTGCTCGATGGCGTCTTCGTCGTCGCCGCGCTCCTGGAGTTGTCGCGCTTTTTTCAGCCGTGCCATCATGGCCTTTTGCTGCGCCAGGGTGGGCGTTTTCGCTTTTTTCTCTTCAACGGGTGGTGCGGTGAAGGGGTTGGTATGGGTGAGTTTATCCTGGAGTTTTTGCTGAAGCGTCTGCGCCCTGGGGTTATGGGGGTTGATCTTGAGCGCCTGTTCGACGCAGTGCAGCTTGCGGGCCGGTTCGGTATAGGTACGCGACAGCCACAGCCATGCCTGATCGTTATCTGGCTGCTGGCGAAGCGACGAGATGAGGAGCCGCTGACCAGTCGCGACATCTTTGTTGTCGCGGATGGCGCGGACACCCTGACGGTAAAGGGTCTGTGCATCCATGAGCGTTTACAGGTTTTTTACATATTATAGGGGGTTTTGGCAGCGCGAAGCGTTATAATCCTTGACGTTTTTGTCAGGATTCAACGACATTATGCGCGGCACAATTCTCAATATCATCACGGTTGCCCTGGGCAGCACCCTGGGAATCGTCATCGGCAGTCGTTTGTCCGACCGTATCCAGGAGTCGGTTGTTACTGGGCTGGGTCTGGTGACACTTTATGTGGGCATCAGTAACGCTGGCGAGACCGGCAATGTGGTCATTCCATTGTTGAGCATCGCTTTCGGCGTCATCATCGGTGAGCTATTGCGGATCGATGTGGCGTTGGAGAATCTGGCCGGTTGGTTGCAATCACGCTTTGCCGGTGGATCATCCGCTGCCGGTGATGCCGCTGACGATCCGCGTCAGCGCTTCATCACCGGCTTTGTGACGGCCAGTCTGGTGTTTTGTGTGGGACCGCTCACCTTTCTCGGCTCGATTCAGGATGGCATGGGCCTCGCCATCGGTTTCGAGCAGTTGGCGATCAAGAGTGTGCTGGACGGTTTCGCTTCGATGGCGTTTGCCGCCAGTTTCGGCGTCGGCGTGGCTTTCAGCATTCTGACGATCATCGTGGTACAGGGCGGGCTGGCACTGATGGGCAGCCTCGTCGGGACATTTATGTCCGATCCGATGATCGCCGAGATGACATCAACCGGCGGCCTGCTGTTGATCGGTCTGGCGCTGGTGCTGCTGGACATCAAGAAGCCGCGCATCGCCAACTTTCTGCCGGCGCTGCTCATTGCTCCGCTGCTGGTCCTGATGGCGGAGGCGGTCGGGATCAATATTTATCCGTTCCGGTGATGGTATACTGGTTGGGTAGACTGTTATACCCGTCGAGGGACAATCATGGTTGAATCAGCTATCAGAGTTGTAACCACCGATGAGTTTGACTCCATTGTGCAGGATAATCACGAACGCCTGCTTGAACTGGTGCATGGGGAGGTGGTAGAAAAGATGCCAACCGAGGCGCACGGTAAACTGGCGGCCCTGATCGCATATTTCTTCCTGGCATTTATTCGTCCACGCGGCATCAAGGCCCATGTAGGGGTCGAAGTGCGCCATCAGTTGCCCGGTGACCGCTACAACAGCCGTCTGCCCGATGTCTCGGTTCGTCTCAGCGATTCACCGCCGGTGGATTCGGGGCCGGTCCTGGTGTTCCCCGATCTGGCGGTTGAAATCCAATCTCCCGATGACCGCCCCCACCAGATGCGTCAGAAGGGCCTGCACTATCTGCAAAATGGTTCGCGCCTGGTGTGGTTGGTGTATACACAGGGGGTGGAGGTCTGTACATTGGACGCGGCAAGCAATCTGGTGATTGAGACATTCGGATACGACGCTGTGCTGACTGGTGGCGATGTTCTGCCGGGATTCGAGCTGCCAGTCAGCGCGTTGTTCGATCAAGGCAGTTCGCCCATGACCAGCAGCACATAATCACCGCTCGTGTTGCGAGCGATGTTGGTCAGTTCCAGTCTCATGATGTCCGTGCTGCCCGGATTCAGGCGCAGTCCGGCGTCGAAGCGGTCGCCGCTGATGCGGTCCCCATCGCTGAACACAATACTCGTTCGTGCCAGACCGGGTACATCGGCACAATCGCGTAACCCGGCGTCATCACATGCCTGATCGATCTGGTACCACCGGATAACCGGATCAATACGGCTGCGATTGCCGACCATATACACCAGCGTATCAATCGAGACGGCTCGCGGTCCCTGGCGGATGTCGATCTCGCCAATCGGGTTCTCGTCGGAGAGACTCAACCCCTCCACCACCAGGACATATCGCCCGGATGCTCCATCCACACTGCCGACCGTCAGTGCCAATCCTTCGGCGGTGCCACCGGAATCGTTCACGATGATGCGTGCGCCGTGCTGGTCGTCGGTGTGAGTGTGTTCGATGGCGGGGGGAAGTGTCAGCCGGTCACCTTGCATGAAACGCGCACTGTTGTTGCACTGCTCCACCGCCTCCACCTGCTCCTGGAGAAAGATTTCGGAGCGGATGACCGGCTCAAAATCACCGAGTCCGTACACCGAAACCCGGTATTCGTCGGCATGGAGGGGAAAGCGCATCCAGACGGCACTGGTGGCGATGATCTCACCACAGCGGAATGTGACATCGGTGCGGTCGTCGCTGCGCGATGCCGCCGATTCCAGCAGTTCCAGCGTCAGTGCATAGCTGCCAGCAGTGGCACCGTTCTCATTGCCGACCCGTGTGGCGACAATCACATACGCCCCGGTCGCCGGGATGACGTAGTTCAACTCGGCGATCTGGTTGGGTTGGGCTTCGCCTTCGGTGTCGCTGCGGACAACGATTTCCAGCGATCCATCGCTGATACCGATCAGCGGTGCCAGACCATCCGCCGCTTCCATACGGACCCGGATCACATCACCGGCGTTAGCATTGAAGCGCCAGTGATCGAAAAAATCGTCGCCAGTGATAGTATCGACAACGGTCTCACCGTAGTTGATATTGGATTGTGTGACCTGGGCCATGACGGGAACCAGCATGAAGATCACCAGCAGAGCAAAAAGAGCAATTCGTCGCACGATCCGTCTCCCGGTTTTTTCCCTATTCTAATGCAAAAGGCGCGGATTGTGTCCGCGCCTTGTGAGAAATCGCTGGATAGCGTGCTGCTATTTGACCTCGACCTTTGCACCGGCCTCTTCCAGAGCCTTCTTGGCGTCCTCAGCAGCGTCTTTGCTGACCTGCTCGACGACTGTCGCCGGAGCGCCTTCCACCAGTTCCTTCGCCTCTTTCAGGCCCAGGCTGGTGAGCGAACGGACCGCCTTAATGACGTTGATCTTCTTCGGACCCACATCCGCCAGAACCACGTCGAACTCGGTCTGCTCCTCAACTTCTTCAGCCGCAGCCGCTTCGGCGGGCATGGCACCGGCCATCATCATCATGCCGCCACCTGCCGCAGCAGTGACGCCCCATTTTTCCTCCAGCAAGGTCTTCAGTTCGGAGGCTTCCAGAATGGTCAGGCTACTGAGATCTTCTACCAGTTTTTCGAGATCAGCCATGATCGTATGTCCTTTCAGAAATGTTGTCGAACAGGTTATGCGGCTTCGCCGTCGTCGTCACTGTTGTTGTCGTCCAGGTACGCCTGAATAACATTGACCACCTGACCTGTCGCTGCACTCAGTACAGTGACAAGACCGGTCGCCGGTGAAACGATCAGCCCTGCGATCTGGGACCGCAGTTCGTCCAATGTGGGGAGCTTGGAAACAGTCTCAACCCTGCTTGGGTCGAGAATGTCACCGGTCATCACACCACCGGTTACAGTGGCCTTTTCCGGATTATCCAGTTCCTTGACGAAATCCAGGACGGCTTTTGCCACGCCGGGCAGGTTTTCCAGCCCGAAAGCGACTGCCGTCGGTCCTTGAAGTAAATTATCTGGAACGGGCCAGCCCTGGCTCTGAAGCGCTTTGGTAAACAGGGTGTTTTTAGTCACCATATATTGACCTTCAGCTTCACGAATTTTGGCTCGCAGGTCCTGTGTTTGTTTCACGGTCATACCGCGATACTGAATCACCACAAAGCCGTTCGTTTGCTCCAGCAGACCAGTGTACTGGGCCACCAGGTCTTCCTTGCGTTCCCGACTGATAGCCAAGAGGCCTACCTCCTTTCTATGCGGGAGAATGAAAAAAAGCGGCCCGCAGAATGCGCAAAGGCCGCCACAAGTATCATGTGTGGTTGGGTCCTTTACCTCGGCAGGAAATTAAGAGCGGAATGCTCACCTGCTGTCTGCAGTAAGGTCGCTCGAATTGTGCAGCGAATTATAACCGCCGGTTGCGTTCTGTCAACGGTCAACTGCGCAGATAGGACGCGCCATTGACATCGACAATTGTGCCAGTCAGGAATTCGGCTTTGTCTGCCGCCAGCGCCAGGACCGTGTAGGCGACATCCGCAGGGGTGGCGACACGCCCTGTCGGACTCTGGTTGCGGATCGAGTCGCCATCGGGACCGGTTAGATGGGCGCTTGCCATCTCGGTCTCGACCCAGCCGGGTGCGACGACCGTAACGGCGATGTTGTATGGCCCCAGGGCTTTTGCCAGTGATTGGCTCATGGCATTCATGCCAGCCTTGCTGGCACCATAGGCCGGGGCTTCCGGTTCACCGCGAAAGGCACCACGCGACGACACATTAACGATACGCCCGCCGCCACCGCGCTCGATCATATGGCGGGCTGCACAGTATGCTGCGTTGGCTGCGCCGACCAGATTGGTCTGGATAATCTGGTGCCATTGGGTCTGCCATGCGGCGTAATCGACCGCCGCGACCGGATGCTCCGCGAAGATGCCGGCGTTGTTGACCAGGATATGCAAATCCCCCAGTTCGCCCACGACCGACTCGACCATGCGCTGTACAGCTTCGGGATTAGCGATGTCGGCCTGGACGATCTGGTGCGGTCCACCGGGCAGCGAGCTATGGACGGATCGGGCTGCTTCCAGGTTGCGATGATAATGCACGGCGACCTGTGCGCCCTGTGCAGCGAACTGGCGTGCGCATTCCGCGCCGATTCCGCGAGATGCACCGGTGATGAGGACGATCTTCCCGTTAAACATCGTTCAGTCGTGCCTCGAAATCGGCCAGGGCTTCCTGTAGCTGCTGCTGTCGCATACTGTGAGTGACATCGCCGCGTGTGCGTTCCAGAACACCGCGTACCACATCGGTCTGGCGGCGCAGACCATGCGTGAGCGCGTCGGGGAAGTCAAAGGTGATAAGTTGATCGTAGATGGCGTCCATCCAGGCCAACAGGCGCTCGACTTCATCGTGATCGCCATCCTTGCGCCGCATGATGTCCAGGATGAAACGGCGCAGTTCGGTTGCGGCCTCCGCCAATCCCCGAAGATAGGTTGATGCTTCCACGCCCAGGGCATCACGGGTGGGCAGCGGCTGCTGGCGGATGATGGCATAGGTGATGAAGGCTTCCACCACCTCTTTAAGCGCGTCCTGGGTATAGCCGCTGTGCAGCAGTTCCGGGTAATCGGCCACGCCGGCGACCATTTCGCTGGCGACGGTGCGCACGGTTTCCAGTTTGCTCCCGGCAGCATCCCAGTCGTGCCGGTGGATGGCCCGGATCGACTCGGCACAGTGGCGGATCAACTCGCGGCTGGTCTTGATGGCGGCATCACGGGCGTCATTGGTGGCGGTCAGAATCTCACGGACCGACTCGGCGATGGGGTTCAGTTCGTCCTCGCTGCTATTCATCGTCGTCTTCGTCCTCGGATTTGACCCCGCTGAACAACTGATCGGCCAGGGTGGTCGGTTTGGGCGGCAGTTCGATTTCCCCGTGACGCTGCTCGAAACGGTCAATGTTGGTCTGAAGCGCCTGGAGCAGTGATTTGGCGTTGGCCGGGGTCATGACGACGCGGGCCTGCACACGAGCCTGCTGTGTGTTGGGTAGGACCTGGGCGAAGTCCATGATGATCTCGCTGTGAGTCTGGCTGATAATGGCGGCGTTGGCATAAGTTGCATCGAGACCGGACGGTATTTCCAGCCGAATCTGCCGTTGGGGATTCGTTCGTTGCTGCATATTTGCGTCTCCACTATAGTAGAAGTATGCCAACTCTAGCAAAGGGAGTGTTCTGTGGCGAG
This sequence comes from uncultured Anaerolineaceae bacterium, assembly GCA_964417785.1. GTDB lineage: Bacteria > Chloroflexota > Anaerolineae > Aggregatilineales > Phototrophicaceae > DAOTUL01. Next base: position 8,377 of record CAYQJO010000113.1, read on the forward strand.
GTTGATCTTGATTGTGGTGACGGCGCTGCTGTTGCAGCCGGATTATCTGCCGGAACTGACGGACGAAGCACGGGCAATCTATGAGCGCGGCAGCCAGAATGCGACATTTTCCCGAATCGGTGACTGCATGACGGCAGCGGAGGAGTTCCTGACTCCCTTTGCCGGTGAGGATTACGATCTGGGCGACTACGGCGATTTGCAGGCCGTGATCGACTACTTCGCCACTTCGGCTCTGCCGGAAGACAGCAACCCCTTCAGCCATGCCAGCCTGTCCGCGCACAGCGGTTTCAATACGGCGGCGGCACTCGATCCGCTGTGGGCCAATCCGGAATGGTGTGAAGCCGGTGAAACGCCGCTGGCCTGCGAGTATCGCATTGTGGAACCGGGCTTCGCGCTGATTATGTTCGGTACCAACGATGTGTACTATCTGGACGCCGAGTCGTTCAACACCAACCTGCGCGAGATTGTCGAGATCACCATCGACCATGATGTGGTGCCGCTGCTTCACACCTTCCCGCTGCGTTCCGAATTCCCGGAGAAGACCGAAGAATATAACGCGCTGATCGTCGAAATAGCCGGAGATTACGATGTGCCGTTGATCGATCTGGCGCTGGCGCTGGCCGATTTGCCCGGTAGCGGAGTTGACGCCGAAGAGACGATTCATCTGTCGATCCCTGAAGATGGCCTGACGGGTGTCTTCGATGAAGACCATCTGGCCTACGGCTACACCATGCGCAATCTGGTCACGCTCCAGACATTGGATGGACTCCTGCGCGAGTTGAACGTTCTTGAGGGTTCTGACGAAGAATAGACCGTATACTATAGATAGCGAATAATCAGGGGGATGGATGATGATCCGACAGTTGGTTCTTGTCTTGTCACTGGTGCTGGACCCGACCTGGGCCAATCCGGCCCAATGCCGGCCCGGTGAGACCCCGCAGGAATGCAAATATCGTTTGTGGCCGCCCGGTTTCGTACTCATCAGCGAAGGCGATTGGAGTGTCAATGCGGTGATTGCACGGGTGGCCTGGGAATACGATGTGCCGTTGTGGAATTTCTTGATTACCTACGCACCGCCTTATTTCAACAACCCGGATAACATGCAAAGCGCCTGGCGCGGTGTGGGCTAAAGGAAGGATCAAGTTCATGCGTATTTTTTTGATACTGATAATTTCGGTGTCGGTCAGTCTCGCTCAGGACGAATGCCCGGATGCCGAAGCGCTGCTGGCCGCGTGCGTGGATACCGCCGACGGTGAAATCTGTTACGCTGATGGCAGCGTCCACATGCTCTCTGACGTGGACACCATCGCAACGGACGACGGCAGCGCCGCCCTGATCCGCAACGGGGACACCACGATGGTCCTGTTTGGCGCAGTCGAGATCGAGGATGTGATGGACTCGGGTGAGGCCGTGACCTTACCCCTACGCAATACGGTGGGTTATGCCGTTAATCTGCGGGCGGAACCGGACGTAAACGCCGCTGTGTCGGGTACATTCGACCGGAATGAGGACGCGGTCGCCATCGGGCGTGATGATGCCGCAGCGTGGTTCCAGATCGAGACTGACGACGGTCCTCAGTGGGTGTACGCTGAGCTTGTCACCGTCGATGGTGATGCCGGGAGCCTGCCGGTGATGGCTGGTAAATACACAGGTCCGCTAGAAGCGATGCGTGTCATACAGGGAGAGACTTGCTCCGGCTTGCTAATGCAGGCGACCGGCGCATACCAGATTAACGGTGTCGATCTGGTCATGGAGGGTTCTACGATTTATCTGAACCAGGACCATCTATTTGTGTTGGGTGGCGCGGTCGATGTTAGCCGGCAGGACGAGACAGTCAGCGCCGAGGCGGGTATGGCCGTGTCGTTAAACGATGATTTTGTGCTGGAAGACTCATTTGAGTACATGGTGTTACAGGGGGTGCCAATGGCGGCGCTGCCCGACCCAGCGATCTGTTTTGCCCATTTCGACAAGCGGACACCGGTACACGCCGGGCCGTCTGAGGATTACCCGGTGCTGCTGAACGTGAACGCGATGCAGCCATACCGTGTGACCGGTGAAAATAATGAATGGTGGCAGATCAATCTACCTGGTTATGAGCAGACCTGGGTGATGCAAGAAGGCTCGGTTGGCCTGGGGGCGTGCGGTCGAGTGGCGCTGGTCGAAGCTCCGCCGGAAGTCCAGGTGCAGACCGACCAGGGAATTGGCTCGATGAATTATTTGCCGGAAGGACAATCGGTGTGGATGGCGAATTCCGGCACGGATCAACTCAGTGGAGACTGCACCAGCCCGCCAATCGCCATCTGCAACCATTTGGTCGCCATTATCCCGCAGGGTGGTGGGCAGATCATGTGGCGCGGCCAGGAGCCAACGCCCTATATGCTTCGCCAGGTCGCGTCCAACAATTACGTCTTTGAAGGGCGCAGCGTTCTGGGTGATGCTAACGTCAGCCTCAATCTGATATTCACCAGCGAATCAAGCTGGACCATGACCTTCGCCAGACGTTTCGATGATAACCCGGAATGCACGCATACCTTTTACTATACCGCCAGCCGTCAGTGGTGACTGGCGGCCTGCTCACGCGCCCTGGTGACCAGATCATCTACCATGCTGCGGAGTTGCTGTGTCAGTTCATAGATGCCGCGCACATGTTTCATCTGGTCGTCATTCATACTGCCGAGTACGTCCATGCCCAGAAGTTCGGAGTAGCCGTAGATCGGTGTTAGAGGATTGCCGAGTTCATGGCGCATGTTGGCTGTAACTTCGGCCAATGGTACAGCGCTGAACTCGGTATAGGTCATATAGAATTTCTCGACGTTGGCGATTATCACTTTGATAGCGCTGCGCTGCTTTTCCGCAATGTCACTGTTCAGCAACGCCATCGCGTGTTCTATAATTAAATGAGTAATATCCATTAATTGATCGTTGGTCATGACTGCCTCCCGGCAGGTAGTGTCACGTTAAATGTTGTCCCCATACCCGGTTGGCTCTCGATAGAGAGTTGGCCGCTTTGTGTACTTATCATGTGTTGGGCGATGAACAGTCCCAGTCCCAGACCGGGCGACGTGGAATCGGCCTGCCAGAATGGTTCGAAAATGCGCTCGACGTCATCGGCGCGAATACCGATCCCCTTATCCTGAATCCGGATAACAAGGTGGTCCTGGTCGGACTCGGCCTTGATATGAACCGGATGTCCATTGGAATACACAGTGGCGTTGTGAGCGATTTCGTGCAGGCCATCTGCCAGCGCGTTGACACTGCCATGTGCGGGGGGCAGGTCTGGCGCAAGGTCCAGCTCAAACTTCGGGCCTTCGTCCCAGGACAGGAGTTCGATCACCGAGACGGCTTCCGGAGGTACCATTTCCAGACGTTGTGTGCGGATTCGGGCGTACTTGATCCAGTTATTGATCTGTCGCAGCAAGAACTTGCCCTGTTGTTCGATGTCGGCCAGGGCTTCGACCTGAACCAGTGTCAGCATATCGGGAAAATCCAGCAGCATACCGGGATACCCCACGATGCTGTTTAACGGACTGCGCAAATCGTGTGCCAGATCGGAGACGGTGCCATCGTCACCGGCTACGGCGGTCTGTATGCGATCACGCAGCACCCCGAGGCCGATGGAGATGGCCTGGATGTCCTCGCGGGTCTCATCGTCGAGTTTGGTGTCTTCAAGGTGCCGGATAGAAGCAGAAATGGAATCAAGTGCTGGCGTTAATTTTGCAAACATGGTGATACCTGAACAACACAACGTTAACTTTATTCTACACCCGCTTGCGCCGTCCAGCGCCTAAAGATGTTCGGACTTCATCAGTTTTGCCGTTCTCGTTCATGACAGCGTCGTAGAAGTCCTGGTCGTAAGCACGGGTGCGCACAACCACCGGCATCGGCACAGCATGGCCCATAATGATCGCCTGCTGGCGTGTATCGAGACGTGCAAGTACCTCGCGCAGTCCACCAGCACCGCTGATTCCGGTCAGCACAGCGTTGATGTCGCGTTCGTTATCCAGCAGGGCGGTTACGCGGGTGCCGATCTGGCTCATGACTTCCTCGTCGATGCCGCTCGGACGCTGGTCCACCACCAGCATCGTGACTTTGTATTTGCGCAGTTCGCGGGCGATCACGCCGAAGATGGTCTGGCGGGCTACCAATGGGTCCAGGAACTTGTGCGCTTCCTCGATAACGATCATCAACTGGGGCGGTTCCATCGAGGCATCGCCCAAAGCTTTTTCGACCTTTTCCACGTATTGCTCGTGGATGCGCCGGGTGATGTAGTTGGCGACCAGCATGTAAGCTTCCAGCGAATTGCCATAGCGCCCAAATTCCAGCACCACACTGCGTTGTTGATCGACCAGCAGGTTGATGATCTGCTGGATGCTGTCGCTAACTCGTTCGCGGGTGAGGAACGACCAGCGCTCGAATCGCTCCAACCGTCGCTGAAGGGCGGCCAGCGTCCCGCCAAGAATGTTGGTGTGTTCGGTGATGTGGTCGAGGTCCTCCACACGACCTTCCAGCAGGCGGCTGATCCAGCCTTCGCCCCACATTTTTCGCAGCGAGTAGGCGGCGTCGATCATGGCGTCGGACAGGTTCATGGTGCCGCGCAGCATGGCGATGTCTTCCGGCTCGATCTCGTCAAAGCACAATTTGATCTCCGCATGATAGCGGGCGTTGCGGCGGCGCGACGAGTCGGCGTCCAGTGTGAGGATGGTCACGTTGCTGGGGAACAACTGCGCCAACCCCTTTGCTTTAGGGCCGCGTTCATCGGTGACCTCCCATCCGTAATCGTTGTGCATATCGAAGATCAGGTTGACCGCCTGATGGCGATTGATGACACCGGAGAGCAGCACACGGGTGAGGAAACTCTTGCCGGTACCGCTTTTACCAAACACACCGACCGAGCGTTCCACCAGCCGTTTGAGGTCCAGATTGATCTGGGTTTGTTCCAGTTCCAACGGCACGCCAACATTGAAATGGGTGGCGTCTTCACGTCCGAAAACGTCATTGACGTCGGTCTCGGTGGCGTTGAAGACCGTTGTGAAGTGGCCGGGAATGGTCTTCACCGGGCGCGGCGTGTTGTCCTGGTCAATCGAGAGCATGGGAGCCACATACATGGTTCCGTAGGCCATGGTGCCGCTGTAGACATCACGCAGATATGGATCGCTGATGTTGGGGG
>CAYQJO010000114.1:0-13510 GCA_964417785.1 uncultured Anaerolineaceae bacterium
CACCGGATTTGGCTGGTGGGTGTCGCGGCGGGCCTGGGTCGGCCTGCTGGCAGGGGTCATCACAGCCCTGACCGGACGCTTCATCTGGATGGGGCTTTCCGGCATGGAGATCACCACTTTTACCACGTTGTGTATCCTGGCGTTGTGGAGCCACACCCACGATATACGCATTAGCCGGGTGTCCGGATGGCGCACCGGGATTCTGGCGGCGGTGGCGACCCTGGCCCGTCCGGAGGGGTATCTGCTGGCGTTTCTGATTGGCCTGGACAGCTTCATCATCACCCTGCTACGAGACAAAGGTTTCAAGTCGGTTCGGCAGGGCTGGCGCGGCCTCGTCGCTTACGGTCTGCTGGCCGGATCATACCCCCTGGCAACGCTCATGATGACCGGCCACCTGCTGCCGAACACCTTTCTCGTCAAATCGCAGTTGGGCAAGGAATGGCCCGATCTACCTTATGCGTATTTCTGGACACCACGCATGGATCATGGCTGGCTGTTGATTCTGCTGGCCGCGTTGGGGATCGGCTGGCTGTTATGGCGCAACTGGACGCGACAAGACCGTATCGGTTTCGCATTGCCGGTATGGCCGGTCGTGTTTGTTATGGCTGTGCTGTATCTGGGAGCGCAGCACTTCGTCCTCAACAACGGGCGGTATGTGGCCCCGGCCATTCCGTTCCATGCACTGGCGGCTGCTGTCGGCATATGGGCGCTGACGGAGATCGTTTCACGGCCCCTGGTGCAGCGGATAATCCCGGCAGCGCTCGGAATGATTCTGATGGCGTCGGTGTTCTGGTTGGGACGCGCTCAGGGTGCCGCCGTCGCCAACGATGTCAGACAGCTCTATGAGATGCATGTCACCGCCGGTTACTGGTTCAAAGAATACACCCGACCGGATGAAGTGATCGCCCTCAACGATGTCGGCGCGATCCCTCACATCGCTGACCGTGACGTGTTGGACATGATGGGACTGGTCTCGCCGGAAGTGATCGATCCGCTCAGCGAAGAAGCCCGCTTCAGCGCTCCTTATGATCTACAACTGGCACGGCTGATGCTGGATCATCCGCCGCGCTTTATCGCCATTTTCCCCTGGTTCTTCCCACACATGGTCGAATGGGAGGGTGCGCTCCAGGCCGAGACCCAGTTCGACATCCAGGGGCCGACCGTGATCGCTGGCGGCAGTATGGTGGTTTACCAACCGATCTGGGAGAACTGGCCGGTACAGTCTGGGGTCGCAGCCACAGCCACACCAGTCGAGAGCGATTTCGAGCAGGGCATCAGTCTGGCCGGTTATGAGGTCAACACCGAAGATGGTAAATTGACCGTCATTCTCTGGTGGGAGTCGGAGGCGGTGCCGGAATATGATTTGACCGTCTTCGTCCATCTCATCGACGAAGACGGAAACATCCTGGCACAAAGCGACTCGCGCCCACAGAACAGCCAGTTCAACACGCTCTGGTGGCGTCCCGGCGACATCATCCTGGATCGCCACATCATCGAAGCCGACGATTTAGAGCGGGTGGCCGCGCTGCGTATCGGGATGTACATCACCGGTGAGTTCACCCGGTTGGCGCGAGTCACGGCCCCGATGGACCAACCTGACTACGTGATTCTGCCTAGAACAGATTGGTGATCGCGCCGTTATTGGCCTGCTGGGCTAACCGGGCATACTTCGCCATCACACCTGTTGTGTAATGTGGCGGCGGTGCGGTCCAGGCGGCGCGTCGGCGTTCCAATTCAGCATCGTCCACCAGCAGACTGATGCGCCGTTCGGCTACATCCACCTCGATCTCGTCGCCCTCCTGCACCAGTGCCAGCGGTCCGCCGACCATCGCTTCCGGGGCGACATGGCCGATCATCAGACCGCGTGTGCCACCGGAGAAGCGACCATCGGTGATAAGCATGACATCGCGCCCGAGTCCCTGACCCACCAGCGCGGCGGTCGTCTGGAGCATCTCGCGCATTCCGGGACCGCCGACCGGCCCTTCGTAGCGGATAATCACCACATCGCCCTTGTTGATCTGCTGGGACTGGACCGCCTCGAACGCATCTTCCTCACGCTCGAAGACCCGTGCCGGTCCGCGATGCTGCGCCGGTTCATCGCCTTTGAGCTTGACAACGGCACCATCAGGGGCCAGATTACCCTTGAGGACCACTAGCGCTCCCTCACTCTTGATCGGTTCGGACACCGGGCGAATGACATCCTGGCCGGGGGTTTCCTCGGCACCGGCAACCGTCTCCGCCAGGGTTTTGCCGGTCACGGTCAGGGTGCTGCCATCCACATAGCCAGCCTCGATCATGCGATTTGCCAGCATGGCGACCCCGCCAGCGCGGTATAGATCGACAGCCACATACTTGCCAGTCGGACGCAAATCGGCGATGACGGGCGTCCGGCGGCTGATGGCTTCGATGTCGTCAATGGTGAAATCGACGCCGGCCTCACGGGCGAAAGCCAGTATGTGCAGAATGGCATTGGTGCTGCCAGCGGTGGCGGTGGCGACGGTGACAGCGTTTTCCAGTGCGGCCCGTGTGAAAATCTGCGATGGGCGCGCACCTGTCTCCATCAACTGCATGACGGTCTCACCGGCGGCATAGGCCACATCTTCTTTGTCCGGGTCTTCCGCCGGGACATCGGCCATGCCCATCGGGCAAATTCCCATCACCTGCGAGATGGTCGCCATCGTATTGGCGGTAAACTGCCCGCCACAGGCCCCAGGACCGGGGCAGGCAACATCTTCCAGCGCGTGCAGTTCATCCGTCGTGATCTGACCAGAGGCATGCGCACCAATGGCCTCGTAGACGTTCACCAGGTCCACCGGCTGCCCATTGTAATTGCCGGGCATGATGGTGCCGCCATAGAGCATCAATGAGGGTAAATCCAGGCGGATGAGGGCCATCATCGTGCCGGGGATGGTCTTATCGCAGGAGGAAAGCGCCACGACGCCATCGAGCATGTTGGAGTGTACCACCAACTCAATGCTGTCGGCGATGACCTCACGACTGATGAGCGAGCCTTTCATACCCTCCGTCCCCATCGTGATCCCGTCATTGATACTGACGGTATTGAACTCAAACGGGGTACCACCAGCATCGCGGATACCCTGTTTCACCCGGGCAGCCAACCGGCGCAAATGGAAGTTACACGGTCCGATCTCGGTCCAGGTGTTGGCAACACCGATAAGCGGTTTTTTCAGGTCTTCGTCACTGTAGCCAACCGCCTTGAGCATGGCACGCGCACCGGCGCGACTGTCGCCTTCGACCAGTGTGCGGCTGCGAGCGTTAAGCGCTTCATGAATTTCAGACATAGCATGTTCTCGCTTTCTTCAACTATGGCGTATGAGTATCCCGCCGAATGGGATTTCCTGCAAACACGCTACCCTATTGCCGAGGAATGTTGTATAATTTTGGGATAAATTTGGGATATAAACTCATACGGCAGGAGATGCCACAATTATGCGACTATCTGTACTTCAAGAAAATCTCGCCAAAGGCCTGAGCATTGTCAACCGGGCAGTTGAGAGCCGGCCCACCATGCCGGTTCTGGGCAATGTCTTGCTGGAAACCGAGGATGCACGCCTGAAGCTTGCGGCTGTCAATATGAGCCTGGGCATGGGTATCACCTGCTGGATCGGCGCGAAGATCGAACAGGGCGGTGCCATCACACTTCCTTCCAAGACCTTTACCGATCTGGTCAACAACCTGTCACCGGAGCGGGTCGATCTCTCGCTGGATGTCGCCACGCAGACCATAAATCTGCGCTGCGGCGGCACTCGCTCGAACATCAAGGGTATCGACTCCGACGAGTTCCCGCCGGTGCCGGAGGGCGGAGGCGGTGATCTGGCGGTCGAGGGCAAAGTCTTCAAGGAGATGATTAACCAGACAGTTTTCGCCGCCGCGACCGAAGACAATCGCCCGATTCTGACAGGCGTGTATATGCTGCTGGACGGCGATACGATGACCCTGGCGGCAGCGGATGGTTACCGGCTGGCGGTGCGCACAACCAAACTGGAACAGAGCTTTGCCACCCCGGTCGAGATGGTCATCCCCGGCAAATCGCTGTCGGAACTGTCACGCATCATCACCGATGAGGACAGCGAAGTCCTGATTACACTGCCCAAAGAGCGCGATATTGTGATGTTCCATCTCAAGAGCGTGGATGTCTCATCACAGTTATTGGAAGGCAAGTTCCCGGACTTCCGCGCCATCATCCCGCGCACCTACAGCACGGCGACTGTCGTCTACACCTCGGACCTGCTGCGTGCCTGCCAGCGTGCCGAGATTTTCGCCCGTGACAACGCCTACAGTGGACGGCTTTATGTGAACCCTCCCAAAGGCCCCGGTGAACCCGGTGAGGTCATGGTCGCCAGTAAAAGCGCCGAACGTGGTGACAACGAGGGTACGGTCGATGCCTCGGTCGAGGGTGAACCGCTCGACATCTCGTTCAATATCAAGTATCTCATCGACGTGCTGCGCGTGATTCCCGATGAGCGTGTCGTCCTGGAAAGCAACGGTTCCGCCAATCCCGGAGTCGTCCGCCCGGAGAACCGCGACGATTTCGTTCATGTCATTATGCCCATGAGTGTGACTCGCTGATCTGTACGATGGTGGCGCGGTCCCTCCGCGCCACCAAACTGTAAAAAGTTTGTTACTTATTTAAGTCTTAACTTGCTCTGACAGGCAAATATACACTACATTAAAGTTAAATAGCGGAGCCTGCTGAAGCGCGTATAGATCAATTCCAACGGCGTGCGCTGGGGCGGCTAATCAGGTTGAGGTAGCTGCAATGCGCTTGAAGTATGTTGGGGTTGTCTCTATTCTATTCCTTGGGTTCACGGTTGCTCTTTTCGGAAGATCAATGACTGACCACACGGTCCAGGCCGTCGATTACCAGCGGTCGATCACATTTGAAGGAACAGACCGAACCTTCAATGTACATGCTCCCGAAACCAGGAGCAGCCATCCTCCGCGCCCGCTCTATGTCATCCTCAATGAAACCGGTACGTCCTCGACCTCGATGGCAACATTGACAGGGTTCGACGCCATCGCGGACGAACAGAACATCATTGTGGTTCATGCGGCATATGCCGGCCTGTTCTGGGACGATGGCCGGGTCGAAACCGGTATCCCGCCGCTGACTGAGCCGGTCAACGACATTGGCTATCTGGAAGAACTGGTCGCCACCCTCCGCAGCGATTACAAAGTAGGGCCGGTTTATCTGGTCGGTTTTCGCGATAGTGGGCGTATGGCCTACCGCGTGGCGTGCGAAAGTCCCGGCACCTTTGATGGCGTAGCGGTTGTCGGCACGTTGATGTGGGATTACCACGCCGCTCTCTGCCCGGAGACGTCAGAGCCGGTTGATCTGCTGATTATCCACAGCGATAACGACTGGGAATACACCGTAGACGGGCGCTTCCAGGGATCGATCTTCAACCAGCGCGACCGCTTCGGCGTGATGAGCGCCATCAACACCCGCAATTACTGGTTGGACCGGCTCGGCTGTGAGGTGACTCAGACAGAGCGACTGGCTGATGGCATCCTGTTCTACAATAACACCTGTACCGACCAGCATCGTTTGGCATATTATCGTGTGCAGGCGGGCGGTGATGGCTGGTTCAAGAATCGCGGACGCCCGCTGGACCGTCTCGGCGTTGACGCGGGCGAGATCATCGTGAGCTTCTTCAGCGACAGTCCTGATTGGGTCGAAAAGGCCACTCAGCCGGAACCACCGGATGAATACACCCGCAGCTATATCCATTATGTACCGGATAACTACGATCCCTCTGTGCCGACACCGGTGATGTTTATGCTGCACCTGCGCCCTGGCAACGGCAGTTCGTTTTCCATTCTGACCGGCATGAACGACATCGCAGATGAAGAAGGTTTCATCGTCATTTATCCCAACGCTTACGAAAACGCCTGGAATTACACCACCGACGCGACCTTAGACCGTGATCCCAATTACGACGACACCGAATTCCTCAAGGCCATCATTGAGGAACTGGCACTGGACTACACCATTGACCGCTCACGTCTGTATGTAGCCGGGATGTCCAGCGGCGGATTCATGACGCTGCGGCTCGCCTGTGAGGCATCGGATACCTTTGCCGCTTTCGCCAGTGTCGGTGCGACCAACTTTCTCGGCCTGGAAGACCTGTGTGTCGGCCAGCGTCCGGTACCCGTGTTGATGATGCATGGAACGGATGATCCCGACATCGCCTGGGATGGCGAACAGGGTTTATCCGAAATGGGCATCACCACCATTTATAGTTCGGTCATCGATTCGGTCGAGTTCTGGCTCAATCACAATGATTGTGACGCGGAACCCGACCTGGTGACGCTGAAAGAACAGGGTAACTCACCCGATACTTATGTCCAGATTCTGGATTTCTACCGCTGTCGTGAGGAGAGCGACCTCAAGCTTTACGCCATCATCGGCGGCGGTCATACCTGGCCGGGGACCAGGAACCTGACATTGGAGTCCCTGTACGGTAAGACCAATCTCGACATTGACGCCAGCCAGATTATCTGGGACTTTGTTTCACAATACAGCCTGTCGTAATGGTGAGAGAGGCCATCCGTCAGGCTTCGTTCCACCTCATCCAAAATTCATCCATCACCGGTAAACTTGTGACAGTTTGGACAACAGGTAGAGGTCATAATGTGGCGTTTTGTTTTACTGGGTCTGGTTGTAGTCGTCATTGTTCTGTTCGGTTTCAGTCTGGTTGATATGGGCGAAGGGGATGTTTCGGCCACAGCGCTGATTTCATCGCCAGAGATGGACACCAGCGGCTATGCGCAGGCAGTCGATCCCTGGGACTGGCAGTTCCCCCGCGATCACGGCCCCCATCCCGAATTTCAAACCGAGTGGTGGTATTATACCGGCAATGTGGTGAACGACACCGGGCGGCGTTTCGGCTTCCAGTTCACCATTTTTCGCCGCGCCATCACCCCGACAGCGGTAAATACCGGCTCTGAATGGCGCACCGGCCAGGTTTACATGGCCCATTTCACCATCAGCGATATTGCGGACGAGGCGTTCTATCATGGCGAACGCTACAGCCGGGGCAGCGCCGATCTGGCGGGTGCAACGGTCGATCCGGTGTATCGTGTCTGGCTGGAAGACTGGCAGGTCCAGGCACTCAACACCGATGTCACTTTAAAACAGATCACGGCAATGGGCGATGGATTTGGCATTGATGTGACACTGGAACAGGTCAAGCCCATCGCCTTTCAGGGCGATAACGGCCTGAGTCCCAAAAGCAAAGAACCGGGCAACGCCAGTTACTACTATTCACTCTCGCGGTTGGTGACTAGCGGAACCGTCACCATCGGCACGGAGTCGTTTGCGGTCAGCGGAAACACCTGGATGGACCACGAGTTCTCCACCAGCGCCCTCAGCCAGAACGCGGTCGGCTGGGACTGGTTCGGGTTGATCTTCGATGAGGGCTATGAACTGATGGTCGGCAAGATTCGCCGGACCGACATCGGGCGCGAACCGGGCTTTGGCGGACTATTGATCTTTCCCGATGGCAGCACCCGCTATCTGGAAGCTAGCGATTTTGAGATCGAAGCAAGCGGCACCTGGGAGAGTCCACACACCGGTGCCGTATATCCTGCTGGCTGGACCATCACCATCCAGACCGATGACCTCGACAAACAGCTGCGAGTCACCCCATTGATGTCCGACCAGGAGCTACACAACGGCGATATTGCCTACTGGGAAGGCGCGGTGCGTGTCGAAGGCGATTTCAACGGTTATGGGTATGCCGAGCTAACCGGCTATGCTGATGTCATGACGGGTCGCATCTAACCCCCCGCTGCTGGGGGGTACCACCTGCTGGATACGTGCTAAAATAAAGGTGGTAATCCGTTACAAAAGGAGTTCCACTGGTGAAAAGCGCATCCCGCATTCTGGTCTTGATTTTAATTCTGCTGCTGGCAGGTACACTGCATGCCCAGGAAGATTTCGATATTCCGGTGTTAGAGGACGGGGCGCGGATCACAAATGTCTTTGAAAACGGCATGTTCGCGCATCTTTATGCCTTCTGGGGCAGCGAAGACGACGAAGTAACTATCCGTATGCTGCGTCCGGATGACAGCGAGATCGATCCGTATCTGATGCTGATTGGCGCAGACGGTGCGGTGCTGGCGGTAGACGATGACGGCGGCGAGCAGGCCTTCTCAGCGTTTATTGATATGGTCCGCTTGCCTGAAGACGGCACCTATTTGATCCTAGCGACCCTGCCGGAGTTCATCTTGATGGGTGGTTCGCGCATGGACGCCGGTCTGGCTGAACTCAACCTGGAATACGAACTACGGCTGGAAGGCATCAACCGTCCCGGCGAGATCGAAGACGGACTGGCTCTGGATACCGAATTGTCGTCTGTCGGTGAGACTATCACCGTTGACATCACCCGCGAGACTCCGATAGCCCTGGTAACATTCGAGGCCAGCGGCGGCGACCAGATCAGCATCGCCACCCTGCCGGCAGACGGAGACGAGGTGGATACGATCATCTACCTTTTTGACGATGACGGTCTCAATATCAGTTACAACGACGACGGCGATACCGTGCCGCTGTATTCACAGATCGCGGATTTTGAGCTACCGGAAGACGGCAAATACCTGATCCTGGTGACCGCTTACCAGTTCTATGATGCACTCAGCGAAGATTGGGAAAACACCGGCACGGTATCACTGCGGCTAGAATAGCGGTTTTTGACAGTCGTTGGGCTGGTTTGCTAGAATCCGCCCCATCGTGCGACCATAGAAAAGGAATAATCCCATGAAGGCACGGGTTCTGGTACTTCTAATTCTTGCATTTCTGGCGGTGGCTGTCCTGGCTCAGGACACCGACCCGTTTGTCTCGCTGGAAAACGGCCAACCGCATTCCAGCGAAATTGAAATCGACAGCGAATATCACGGTTTGCTCTTCAGCTTTGGTGCGACCGAAGGTGATGTTATCACCATCTCCACCCAGTCACCGGGTGAACAGGATACCTATCTGGTGCTGTATGGCCCGGAGGGGCTGCTGGAAGTCTTCAACGATGACGCCTCCGATGGCAGTTTGAACGCCGCCATCGAAGAATACGAAATCCGCACCAGCGGCAACTACTACGCTCTGATGTCTACCCCCTACGCTTTTGTCGGTCTGCTCGATTCAGAACAGGATGTCGAAGACTGGCCCCCGCAAGATATTTACATGGCTCCGTTTGAGATCGAGGTGCAGGGCAACCGGGACCCCGATGTCGATCATGAGTTTGTCGAAGCGGAAATCGGCGATAGCCTGGAAATCGAAATCACCGAAGAGTCGCCAGTGGGCTATGTCAGCTTTGAGGCGCAAGCCGGTAACGTGGTCAACATCACAGCCACCTCTGACGACGTGGACACCATCGTTTATCTCTTTAGACCTGGCGGTCCGCAGGTCGGTTTCAACGATGACATCGACCGCCGCGACGAAAATTACAACTCCGCCATTGAGGGCTTTGAGATTCCGATGGACGGCACCTATCTGATTTTTGTCACGGTCTACGATTATGTCGAGATTCTGGCCGACCAGATGGATGCCACCGGCACCATTGCGTTAACCATCGAATAAGACTGGTCACGTCCGACAACTATGCTAACATAGTGGGTCGCGTCCAAAAGCGTGACCTTTTTCGCTTGAATTTGTTTTAACTTGTGTCAAAGTCCAACTTTTAGAGGTACGGTATGGCTCAACAACTGCACCAGACCCCGATTGCAATTATTGGTATGGCGTCGGTCTTTCCCCAGGCGCTCAACATGCGGGAATTCTGGGATAACATCGTCAATCAGACGGACTGTATTACTGATGTCCCGGAAACACACTGGAATCCGGATGATTATTACTCGGCAGATCGCACGGCCCCGGATAAAAGCTACAGCAAACGCGGCGGTTTCTTGCCCGACATTGATTTCGACCCGATGGAATTCGGTCTGCCACCAAACATTCTCGAAGTCACCGATGTATCGCAGATGCTCAGCCTGGTCGTCGCCCGTGACGCACTTTCTGATGCCGGTTACGGCAGCGCAGCGGACGTGATCCGTGA
The DNA here is from genome assembly GCA_964417785.1 of uncultured Anaerolineaceae bacterium. Lineage (GTDB taxonomy): Bacteria > Chloroflexota > Anaerolineae > Aggregatilineales > Phototrophicaceae > DAOTUL01. The sequence goes on from CAYQJO010000114.1 coordinate 10,068, forward strand.
ACGCACCGGTGTGGTCCTGGGTGTCGGTGGTGGTCAGAAGCTCATCACCCCATTAACGACCCGTCTGCAATATCCCGTCTGGCGTAAAGTCCTCAAGAGCAGCGGCATCGCTGACGAAGATGTCGAGCGCATTGTCGAGAAGATGAAGCTGGCCTATGTTAAATGGGAAGAGAACAGTTTCCCCGGTATGCTCGGCAACGTCATCGCCGGACGCATCGCCAACCGCCTCGACCTGGGTGGCATGAACGCGGTGGTTGACGCAGCCTGCGCCAGTTCGCTCGCCGCCATGAAGATGTCCATCAGCGATCTGGTGGAAGGCCGCAGCGACATGATGATTACCGGCGGTGTCGATACCGACAACTCCATCTTCATGTATATGTGCTTCAGCAAAACACCGGCGTTTACCCCTGGTGATGTGCCGCGCCCCTTCGATGAAAAATCCGATGGCATGATGATCGGTGAGGGTATCGGCATGGTGGTCCTCAAGCGGTTGGAGGACGCCGAGCGCGATGGCGACCGCATCTACGCTGTCATTCGCGGTATCGGGACATCCAGTGACGGACGCTATAAGAGTATCTACGCGCCACGCGGTGAGGGCCAGGAGCGGGCGCTGGAACGCGCTTACGAAGACGCCGGTATATCGCCCACCGATATTCAAATGATCGAAGCGCACGGCACCGGCACCATCGCTGGCGACCGGGCCGAGGCAACGACTCTGGTACGCTTCTTCAAGAACCACGCCAACGGTCAGCGAGGTGAGAAGATCGCACTCGGCAGTGTGAAATCCAACATCGGCCACACTAAAGCGGCTGCTGGTATTGCCGGAATTATCAAAGCAGCCCTGTCGCTGCATCATAAAGTGGTGCCAGCCACGCTCAATGTCGATAACCCTGATCCCAAGATCGGCCTGGAAGAGTCGCCGCTATATATCAACTCCGAAACGCGACCCTGGTTTGCTAACGGCGTACCACGTCGTGCCGGGGTGAGTTCGTTCGGATTCGGCGGCACCAACTATCATTTTGTGCTGGAGGAGTACCAGCGCGATCACAGCGACAGGTACCGGCTGCATAAATCCGCCGAGACCATCCTCCTACATGCGGTCTCGCCCGATATGCTGTCGGCCAGCATCCGCGATTACATCAGCGGCATGCAGGGCGCAGATGCCGACTCCACCTACCTTAATCTGCTTCAGCAATCACGTGAGGCCCAGATTCCGACGGGTGACTGCCGGGTGGGCTTTGTGGCTGCCACCCAGGCCGAAGCACTCGAACTACTGGAAGCGACGGTTAAGCTGCTTGACAGCAAACCCGACGCCGGAGAATGGCAGCATCCCAAAGGCATTTTCTACCGCCGCAGCGGCATGGACCTTGAAGGTCGAGTGGTGGCGCTGTTCAGCGGCCAGGGGTCGCAGTATGTCAACATGGGCCGCGAACTGGCGTTGAACTTCCCGGCCATGCGCGAAAGCTACTCGAAGATCGACCATCTTTTCGAGGAAGATGGTCTCTCACCAGTCAGCGAAACCGTGTTCCCGCCAACCGTCTTCACCGAAGAAGAGAAACGCCGCCAGGATGCGATGCTCCAGCGGACCGATTACGTCCAACCTGCGCTCGGTGCCTTCAGCGCCGGTCTTTACAAAGTGTTCCACGATGCTGGTTTCCAACCGGATTTCGTCGCTGGTCACAGCTTCGGTGAACTGACTGCACTGTGGGCTGCTGGATCACTCAAAGACGCCGATTATTACCGGCTGGTCAAGGCACGCGGTCGGGCGATGGCCCCACCGCCCGATCCCAACTTCGACGCCGGGACGATGATGGCCGTTACGGGTGATGTCGCCAACATCGAGCGTGACGTGGCCGGATTGAGTGGTGTTCACATTGCGAATATGAACTCGCCGAAGCAGGTGGTGCTGGCCGGTCGTGCATCTGATCTGGAAGTCGCCCGCAGTGCCTTGCAGGCGAAAGGCTATAATGTGGTCCCGCTATCGGTCGCGGCAGCTTTCCACACGCCGATGGTGGGGCATGCACAGCGGCCCTTCGCCCACGCCATCAGCCGGGTGGCATTTCAGAAACCAACCATCCCGGTTTATTCCAACGCCAGCGGCGAAGCCTACCCGACGGATCGTAGTGCCATCCGCAAGACGCTGGAAAATCACATTCTGAACCCGGTTAACTTCCGCAAGGAAATCGAAAACCTGCACGATGCCGGTGGTTATCTGTTCATCGAATTTGGCCCACGCGGTGTGCTGACCAATCTGGTTAAGGACATTTTGCAGGGCAAACCGCATGTGGCGATTGCTCTCAACGGCAGTCGCAAGAAAGACAGTGACCGGCAACTACGCGAGGCGCTGGCCTACATGCAGGTCCTGGGGTTGCATATGGGCGTGGTCGATCCCTACGCCTCTGATCCCAAACCGGCTGAGACTGCCGGACGGCGTAAGGGAATGCGCGTCAAGCTGAACGGTTCACCCTACATCAGCGAGAAGACCCGACAGGTATTTGAAGACGCCCTCAACGACGGCCATCAGGTGAGCGGTGGCGTGCGCGAAGTGGTCAAAGAGGTAGAGGTCGTCAAAGAAGTGCGCGTTGAGGTGCCGGTCGCTGCGCCCACCCAACCGCCAGCACCGTCCAGACCTGGTACCACGCTGGCAGATGCTCTGGCGCTGTTCAGCGAGCAGCAGAGCGAGGTGTTGCGCACACACCAGCAGTATTTGAGTAATCAGGCGGAATACATCAAGGTTTTCACCCAGCTTACGGCGGAACAGCAAACGGCGAAGCTAACACCCGAATCCGCGCAGACCATCGCCCGCAGCATGGAGTCGTTCCACGCGCACCAGGCGGAGACACTGCGCGTGCATGAAACCTACTTACAGCGACAATCTGAGCAGACACAGGCGCTGCTCCAGGTGATGCGCGGCGCAGTACCGGTGACACCGCAGCCAGTCGAAACCCCGGAACCTGTTCCGGTCACATCGGTACCTCAGGCGACCATGCCGCAAACGGTCGCCGCTGCGACACCCGGCATCTCCGTCGATGAACTCTCGGCGGCGCTGTTGGAAATCGTCTCCGAGAAGACCGGCTACCCCACCGAGATGCTCGAACTCGACATGGACATCGAAGCCGACCTGGGCGTCGACTCCATCAAGCGCGTCGAAATCCTGGGAGCCATGCGCGACCAGTTCCCATCCCTGCCGCAGATGAAAGCCGAAGAACTGGCCGAACTGCGCACACTGGCCGAGATCGTCGGCTACATGGAAGGGCAAGCCGGTGCCATGAGCAACGGCGTCGCACCTGAACCAGTCACAGTACCCGAACCCATCATCGAGGAGGGTGCCACTCCCTCTCTCCATATGATGGAGAGGGGGTCGGGGGGTGAGGTCAGCATCTCCGTTGATGAACTCTCGGCGGCGCTGTTGGAAATCGTCTCCGAGAAGACCGGCTACCCCA
>CAYQJO010000115.1:0-2590 GCA_964417785.1 uncultured Anaerolineaceae bacterium
CCATTCGCGTTCGCCAATCTGACCATTTCGCCGCTTAATTGGCGAAGGTATTGATCTATCATATCACGATTATTGCCATTCCAGCCGGTAGCGTCCGCGTGTTGTGTTGGATGTAGACGTATACATATAGGTCACACCGTCGATAACGATCAAATCGGCGTGGCCGATGCCAAAATGAAAACCGACATCTTCTAGGATCGGGCTGCCGGGATAGGTCTCCCAGGATGCATCGAGCGCCACCGAGCGGGCGAAGCCGAGCGCGAACTGGGTATCGCCGGGGTCGCCGGGTCCGGGACCGCGAATACCTTCATAAGCCATGTAATAGTAGCCACCCTGGTAGACCACATCGGCTGAACTGATGGTACGGAAGTCGAAATAAGGGTTAGCCGCCGCGCCTTGCGCATCCAGCGGGCCATAGGTAGCGGCACCGCTGAAAAGCGGGTCCGTTGTACACGGCTCAAGTGCGCCCAGATCACCGTGACGGTCCCCCTTATAACAGCGCATGTGGGCCGGCGACGATCCGGCAGCGACAAACACATACAGGGTTTCATCTTCTACATAGACCCCCGGAGGTGCGCCCACCAGACAATCGTAGGTATCGTCCTGGACAAAGGGATGCACGCCAATGCGCTCAATCTCGGAACAGGGTGCAAAGTCCAGCGGCCAGGTGCCGCCAGGGGTCAGCAGGTAGGACCAATCAGACCAGTTCAAACCGTCATGGCTGCGCCGCAGGATCGTCTGGGCGTGCCACTCATACGCCAGGTAGAATGTGCCATCCGCTACGGCTACACGCGGGTACTGCTGGGCGGCGGCACGGGTTCCGTCGGGCCGGTCGCCATGATGATCGCGGGCATCCAGACAGGGGCAGGCATCACAGGGGATGTCGCAGATTTGCACCGCCTGGGTAAATGTCCGTCCGGCATCCCGGCTGGTGTAGTGAGTGAGACAGCCAGGGAAGGCGACCGGCTCGCCACATTGATCGATCATCCCGGCAGACTGAAAACTGGCGTGGACATAGGACCGGTAGACGCCCCCGCCCAGGTGAACGGTATCGCTCTCCCCGACGGGCAGGCCCACATCCGCGCTATCGAGAACCCATACAGCGCGGCGCTCCCAGAAGTCGGTTAGCGTGGGTTCAGCCGACGAAAAGGCCGGAATCAGCATGAGTATGGAAATTATGACACAAAGTTTATGCATATTGGTTGCCTAATGCTTTAGAATATGCAATAGTCAACATGTAGTTGGCTTCTGTGCTATACTACAATTTACGAAGCGGACGGTGTATACACGGTCATGGCGGACATCAGCCTCAGATATTACTTAGAGAAACTGGACTCGCTGTTGGAAGATCGCGCTCACGATGAGGTCATCTTCCACTGCCGTCACATCCTGAACCGATTCCCCAAAAACATCGCAACTTATCGCACATTGGGCCAGGCGCTGGTCGCAGCAGAGAAATGGGACGAAGCCGCGGAAATCTTGCGGCGGGTGCTGGCTGTTGCGCCGGATGATCGGTTCGCCCATGACGGATTGAGTCGGGCCTACGAACGCCAGCAGCGGCCACTGGACGCGATCTGGCACCTGGAACGGGCGCAGGAACAGACCCTCAACAATGCGGACTACCTGGGACGCCTGCGCGAACTCTACCAGCGGCACACTGATTCCACCAGCAACCGGGTCCAATTGACGACGGGCGCGGTGGCACGGCAGTACGCCCGCAACGGTCTGCATGACCAGGCCATCGGCCTCCTGAGCGAAACACTCACCCAGCGTCCAGACCGGGTTGATCTGCGCATTCTGCTGGCACGCATTCACAAGGATGCCGGACACGACGTTGAGGCGGCGGAGACTGCACTCGATCTGCTGGCAAAGCTGCCTGACTGCCTGGAAGCCAATGTAATTCTTTCCGAATTGTGGCTTTCCCGCAACCGGCCCTCAGATGCCCAACGCTATCTCAGCCGCATTGAGTTGGTCGATCCCTACATGGCGCTGCAACTGGCGCAGGGGGGCGGTGAGGTGGCGGACGATGTGGTGCATCTGCCTGAAGCCGATTATCAGACCGCAGCGGCCCGTGAGCTTACCCAATCCAACCCCGACTGGCTGCTGGAAATTGACGAAGATGCCGCAGCCGCTCTCGACAGTGATTTTGAGGAAATCGCGGCAGAGCAGGACTGGCTTGATCCAGAAATCGACGAAACAGAAGACGACGTTCTCGACGCCAACCCGCTTGATCTTTCGGACGATTGGCTGGATGAGGTCAAATCGGTCGAACGGCTGTCCCGCCAGGACACCGGCCAGCTTTCGCCAAGTGATATTCTGGAAGCAGAAGCCGACAACATCCCGGTTTCGATGCCACCTGAACGTACCAGTCTCACCGGTTTGCTTCAGCGGATGAACCAACCGGAATCTGACACCGAACCGACTGACGAAGCTATCGAGGAAGACCTCTTCGGCGGTGTGGCAGCAGAAACTGAAGTCGAAGACGACATCCCATCTGCCAGCAATAAAACCAGCTTGTTGGAAACCGAGGATACGGGCGATAGTTTCAACTGGTTCGATGAACCAGTTAGCGGCGATGACAAAGAAGACG
>CAYQJO010000115.1:2690-3606 GCA_964417785.1 uncultured Anaerolineaceae bacterium
GGCGATAGTTTCAACTGGTTCGATGAACCAGTTAGCGGCGATGACAAAGAAGACGATCCGCTGGCGTGGTTGCAGGACAGTGGCATTGAAGTGGTTGATGCGGACGCAACTCGATTTGACCCCAATGCTATCCTGGCGGACGACGTTGAAGACATGGCATTTCAGGACCCGGAAACGGTCAATCCGCTGGCGTGGTTGCAGGACAGCGGTGTCGAAATGGTCCAGGATGAACAGCCTGACGAGATCGAAGAAGAATCTGCTGATCCATTAGCATGGTTGCATGAGAGTGGTGTCGAAGTGATCGAAGAGGAACAGCCTGACGAGACCGAAGAGGAACCCGCCGATCCGCTGGCGTGGTTGCAGGACAGCAGCATTGATCTGATTGAAGACGACGGCGAACTGGATGAAGAAACTCAACCAGCACCGGTGGCATCTGAACCGGAGTGGCTCGCCCAGGACGACGACAGACTGTTGCAAGAGATGTTTGAACTGGAAGATTTGACCACAAATGATGAGTGGGGGGAATCGATGAATGATAAACCGAATTGGATGAACGATGACGACTCACAGAACGGTGAGTGGTCAGAAGAGCCGTTCGCCGATGAAGAATCAACGTCAGATCCGCTCGACTGGATGACAGAGTCCCGTGAGGTTGAGCCTGCCCTGTTTGGCGATACAGATAACGGCTTCGAGTGGCAAGAAGACCCGGTCGCTGAAGTGGATGACGAAGAAGAAGATACACCCGATTGGATGACGGATGTCGAGGAAATCAGCCAACAGGCCGAGGACAAAACCGTTGCAGTCCAGATGCCAGCGGACGATCTAAAGGAAGAATTTGGCATCACGGACGAAACCGAAGAGGACGAGCCGCTGGTCGCCGCTGACACGCCCGACTGGCTGGCCGATCTTGGCGTCG
>CAYQJO010000115.1:3706-13481 GCA_964417785.1 uncultured Anaerolineaceae bacterium
TCTCCGAAGAGTTGCAGGAGGACTTCGGTCTCATCGAAGACGAGGGTGAAGACGAGCCGCTGGTCGCCGCTGACACGCCCGACTGGCTGGCCGATCTTGGCGTCGACGACGAGGATGAAGAAGAGGAAAGCGAAGCGCCGTTACAGACCGAGCAACCCGGTTGGCTCTCCGAAGAGTTGCAGGAGGACTTCGGTCTCATCGAAGACGAGGGTGAAGACGAACCGCTGGTCGCCGCTGACACGCCCGACTGGCTGGCTGAACTTGACGCCGATGAGGACGAAGAGTTGCAGGAGGACTTCGGTCTCATCGAAGACAAGGGTGAAGACGAACCGCTGGTCGCTGCTGACACGCCCGACTGGCTGGCTGAACTTGACACCGATGAGGACGAAGAGTTGCAGGAGGACTTCGATCTCATCGAAGACGAGGGTGAAGACGAGCCGCTGGTCGCCGCTGGCACGCCCGACTGGCTGGCTGAACTTGACACCGATGAGGACGAAGAGTTGCAGGAGGACTTCGATCTCATCGAAGACGAGGGTGAAGACGAGCCGCTGGTCGCCGCTGGCACGCCCGACTGGCTCTCCGAGGAATTCCAGGAAGATTTCGATCTTGACGTTGACGAAGAAACGCCTGACTGGATTACCGATGTCGAGAATGTGGTCGAAGAAGCGCAGGAAGAGACTCTCGTCGCCAATCCACTCGACCTGCTCAACGAAGCCCCCGAAGAAACAGCACCAGAGCCAGCCAGCAATGCACCTGACTGGCTCAATGCGATGGTCCCCGGCCTGGATGTAGATTATGAAGCCGAGGAAGACAAACCAATTGAAACCGAATACGTCGAAGAGGGTGCCGGTGAAGCCGAAATTGACTGGTTGAATCAAATTGTCGAAGAAGAGATCAACCAGCCACCGGAAACACCGCTTGAGGCCCTGCCCGGTTTGTCCGCTGAGCCTGAACCGGAAGCCGAAGCCACTGCCAGCCGTTTCGCCTTCAGTAAGCCACCTGCATGGCTGTCATTCTCGCGCCCGCCCGCATGGGCTGCAAAGGCACAAGAGCCAAAAACTGAAGAACCGGAACGGAAATCGGGTGGCGGACTTTTCGGGTGGCTGCGCCGACCGAAAAAGCAGGCTCCGCCAGAGGACGATCTGATCGACGACGAGGACATCGCCGCACTTGAAGACGAACTGGATCAACTTGGTTTGCTCGATGAAGAGGAGCCGCCACAGCGAAACCCAGGGATTAAACCCCTGTCACTTGGGCGTAAACCCGCCGATGATGAGGACAAATAACCGACAAAGGTTAGATTGCAATGGCTGACAACACCCCTGATTTTGACTCGATGTCGCCAGAGGAACTCATGGCGTGGATGGAGACTCTCGCTGAGCGTCAGGGCGCAACCGAGGGCTTCGTCACCGACCAGCGTATGGACATCGCTGAAGTCGATCCGGATACGGTTGAAGACACCGGTCCCGGTTACATCCCCTACGGCATGACCGAGGAGCAGTGGGCCAAGAAGCAGGCTGAGGAAGAGGCGGTGAAGGCGGCCCGGCGGGCGCAGGTCAGCCCGCCCCGACAGCCACCGCCAGCGCAGCCCCCACCGCCAGCTGAACCCCCGGTGGCACAATCTGCCGGTGAACCGGATTTCGACTCGATGTCGCCAGAGGAACTCATGGCGTGGATGGAGACTCTCGCTGAGCGTCAGGGCGCAACCGAAGGCTTCACCACCGACCAGCGTATGGACATCGCTGAAGTCGATCCAGATACGGTTGAGGACACCGGTCCCGGTTACATCCCCTACGGTATGACCGAAGAGCAATGGGCGGCAGAGCAGGCACAGCAAACTCGCCAGCTTCCCCAGGTCGAAGACGAGGACGAAGAACTCAGCGACACAACGGTCGCCGCAGCGATTGAATCCGACTGGCTGCAAAATTTGACATCCGGCGACGATGCGCAGATGGACCTGTCCGGTCTCGGTGACGAGATTCAGGAAGAGGAAGCCCTGCCGATGATGGACCTCTCCGGCCTGGACGATGAGATTGGCGAGGATGAGGCGCTACCGATGATGGACCTCTCCGGCCTGGGTGACGAACTCGGCGAGGACGAAATCCTACCGATGATGGACCTCTCCGCCTTCGGTGATGATGTCAATGAGGATGTGCTGGACCTCTCTGCACTGGACGAAGATTTCTCTGGTCTGGACCTGTCTGCGTTGGGCGAGGAGTTGACTCAGGACGAAGTCTCACAGATGGACTTCTCCGATTTCACGGAAGAGCCGGAAGATGAAATGGCGGCGGCCCGCGATATTGTCAACAACATGTTCCCAGTGCATGGCGAGGACGAAGAGATTGCCCAGTCCGACCCGATGGAATGGTTGGAAGGCCTGGTGCAGGACGGTGGTGAGGACAATTTTCCGAACAGTGTCGCTGATCCGACCCAGGATGATGTCGATCCGCTCGAATGGTTGGAGAGTCTGGCTCGCCAGCAGGGAACCGACGAGGCGGAGTTTATCACCGACGCTAGAGTGAGCGTGCCGGATCAAGGCCAGAATACCGAAAGTGCCTATACCGATTACACCGTCGAATCCGAGGAGATGTCGGAGATTGACTCGCTGGATTCGCCGCTCGACCAGGATGCTGACGACCCGGTCGCATGGCTGGAGAGTCTGGCTTCGTCGCGCAATGCCGATAAGCCACCGGCAGTCATGGATGATCTGGACCTGGAAGAAGAACCGGCGGTAGAAGACGAGGAAGACGACGCGAATGTCCTGGATAAGCTCAGCCAGGGTATCAGCGACCCCGACGATATGCGTAGCTGGATGGATAATCTGCTGGCAGAGGGTGCAGCCCGCGAGAACATCCCCGATTATGTCGACGAAGACGAGGAAGAAGCCCCACTCGAAGCACAGATTCCCGATTGGTTGGTGGAGCAAGTCGGGCCACCGCCGGACATGGACTCGGTAACAGGCGATACTGAACTGCCGGAAGAGGTCGAGATTCCGGATTGGCTCCAGGAGAGCGTCCCGGTAGATGAATCGCTGGCCGACATCTTTGTCGAGGAAACACCGGAACCAACCATTGACTTCGTCAGGGACGATGTGGAAATTGATCCTACCGATCCCTGGACCGAGGCGTTTGAAGAAGAACGCCAGGGCGAACTGGCCGACGTCGATACCCTGCCAGACTGGTACACGTCCAAACTGGGTGGCGAACCGGATACCGTGACAGCGACCAGCGATGGCGGTCTGACTGCCGCCGCGTTCGAGCCGGACCCCGTTCTGGCGCACGGCGAAGCAGAACCGGTGCCGGACTGGCTGGCTGGCACAGCGACCGTCGCCGACGAAGTACCCGCATTCGAAGAAGAACCCGAACTGGTCGCCGCTGAGATACCGGACTGGCTCAAGTCTCAGGTGGAAGAAGACGATACGCTGGAAGCGGTCATGGACGGCGAAGAACTGCCGGACTGGCTCAGAGACGTGGGCATGGAGACGAACGAGCCGATCCCGGATTGGTTGATGGAGACTACCGAGGAAGAAACCCCGGCCTTCACAGCCGAAGAACCGTTCCCCGAACCCGTCACCACGCCAGTGCCAGAACCGGTTGTGACGGCATCACCCGCACCTGTCCTCAGTGACATTGATACGGACGCTGTACTCCAATCCGCTCGTGAAAAGACCCGGATCGGCGAAATTGACGCCGCACTGATCGATTATGAGGCAGTCGTTCGTGCCAACGCGCAGTTGGATGCCGTCGTGAGCGATCTGGGCGATGTGGTCAAAACACACAAGGAGAACCCGGTGGTCTACCGTGTACTGGGCGACAGCCTGATGCGCAAGGGCCAGTTGCAGGACGCACTCGATACTTACCGCAAGGCACTCAATCTGCTATAATCCGCATGCGCTATCGTACATTCAAAGACGAACGGGTCGGATGTGGCCCGTTTGTGCTGTAAAGGGGTATTGATTTGGAACGCACACTTATCATCATCAAGCCGGATGCCGTTCAGCGTGGACTGACCGGTGAAATTCTGCGCCGCTTTGAAGCACGTGGGCTGCGCATCGTCGGCATGAAGTTCATGCAGGTTTCGCAGGCATTGGCGGAAAAACACTACGCCATCCACAAGGAACGTCCGTTTTTCAGTAATCTGGTCAGCTACATCATCTCGTCGCCAGTCGTCGTCATCGCCCTGGAAGGCACCGAAGCAGTGGCCGCCGCTCGTGCGACCATCGGCGCGACCAAACCGAGTGAAGCCGCAGCCGGTACCATTCGCGGCGACTTCGCCCTCGAAATCGGACGCAATCTGGTTCACGGTTCCGACAGCGTGGAAAACGGTGAGATTGAGGTCGGGAATTTCTTCAACGAGGATGAACTGATCCACTGGTCACGCAACACCGATAGCTGGATATTCGAAGACTAGCATGACGCGGCGCAAGCCCTCGCTTCCGGACGATCCGGTTCGGATGCCACCCGACCATACCGGTGTCCTTGTCGCTGCTGTCGTCATGATGGTGGTGGGTTGGCTGGGGCTTGCCCTGCTTGTTTTGAACACACGCCCGCGCATCGGCGCGGAACTATGGCTGTTTTTTCTCCTGCTGCATATGGCGATTACGGGGACTGTTGCACCGTTAGTTCGTTATCTCAATATTCGCTTCACCCGCATTGATGATGACCCGCCACCGGGCGGCGTCGTGGTGCGCCAGAGTGTGTGGATCGCCCTGTATGTCGTCATCTGTGCGTGGCTGCAAGTGCTGCGCCTGCTAACCCCACCCATCGCGGTCTTGCTGCCGCTGGTGTTTATCGTGATCGAAGTATTTTTGCGCTCAAGAGAACTCGATGAGTGAGATGCTGCGCCGTTTACCGGCAGTCGATACCCTGCTGTCTCAGGCCGATGATTTGCTGGCCGATTATGGCCGTGACGCTACCGTTAACACCATCCGCGCTGAACTGGACGATCTGCGGCGGCGCATTCTGGACGGTGAGACGGTCGATCTGGATCATGTGCTGGATGCGGTCGCGGAACGGTTAGCAGATCATTTCCAGCCGACACTGCGCCCGGTTATCAATGCCACTGGCGTGATTATCCACACCAATCTGGGACGTGCGCCGCTGTCCCAATCCGCCGTTCAGGCCATGCACGATATGGCTGCTTACAGCACGCTGGAATACGACCTGGAACAGGGCAAACGCGGCAACCGGTTGGTCCACGCCAGCAATTTACTGGCCGAGATTACCGGGGCCGAAGCGGCGATGGTGGTCAACAACAACGCCGCCGCCACCGTCCTGATGCTGAGCGGATTGGCGCAGGGCCGCGAGGTGATCGTCTCACGCGGGCAACTGGTGGAAATTGGCGGCGGTTTTCGTGTGCCGGAGATTATGGCGCAGAGCGGTGCCACATTGGTCGAAGTCGGCACCACTAATCGCACCCGTGCTGCGGACTTCGCCCGCGCCATCAGCGAGAACACGGCGCTTTTGATGCGGGTCCATTCGTCTAATTTCAAGCAGATTGGTTTCACCGAGCAGCCGACATTACCGGAACTGGCCCAACTGGCCCACCAGCACCATCTGCTGCTGCTGGTGGAAGACCTGGGCAGCGGCGCACTGCTGGATACGGCGGCTTATGGGCTGGATCACGAACCGATGCCGCAGGAAGCTATCGCTGGCGGTTGTGATCTGGTCACATTCAGCGGCGACAAGCTGCTGGGCGGTCCCCAGGCCGGGCTGCTGGTCGGCAAGCGCGAGATTATCGACCGGCTCAAGCGCCATCCCCTGGCCCGTGCCATCCGGGCCGATAAAACCTGTCTGTCGGCGCTCACAGCCACTCTGGACCACTACCGGCGGGGCGACGCACTCGACCATATCCCTGTATGGCAGATGATCGCCCGCCCGCTGGATGATCTACGCCAGACAGCGCAATCCTGGGCCGAGACCCTGCGGGATGCCGGACGCGACGCCTCGGTTGTTGATGGGGAGTCCACCGTCGGCGGTGGCAGCCTGCCGGGTGAAACCCTGCCGACTGTCCTGGTCGCCCTGCGGGTTGACAGCCCGGATCGCTTTCTGGCCGACCTGCGCCGCCACGACCCGCCCATCATCGCCCGCATCGCGGACGACCGCGTATTGATCGATCCACGCACTGTTTTACCGGAGCAGGTGGCGGTTTTGCTTCAGGCGCTCGGCTGAACTTTTTACAACTCTTTACGTTTATAAAGAAATTGTTGTGATACACTTGTCATGTGTGAAGGACGTAAAGGGACACACCAATGGCAATTGATGCAAAATGGGATAATCCCGAACACACTGTTTTCCTCATCACAGTTGAGGGGAAATGGTCGCTGGACGACTATTACATCCAGTTCCAGCGTGCTACCGACATGCTCAACCGCATTAATCACAAGGTGATGCTGATCCTGGACCTCTCACGTAGCAGCGCCCCACCATCGCGTTTTGTCTCTACCGGACGATTCGCCCAGGAACACCAATCCCCCAACATTATGCTCACCATCATCACCGGTGCACCGGCGTTTGCCCAGGCATTGGCAACTGTGATGATAAAGCTGTTCCCCAACCTGGGTGATGTCGTGACCTTTGCCGATACGTTGGACGAAGCGCGGCAACTGGCCTATAAACGGCTACACGCAGTCGCCTGACCGCCATGTGGCTTTGAGAACACGCAACCAGTTCTTATAGGCGATCTTTTCCACCTCGGACTCATCGAATCGACCTCGCAGCGCATCCAACAATCGCGGCAGCCCGCTGGCATCGCCTAATTCGGCGGAGATGGTCGCGCCATCAAAATCCGATCCCAGGCCCACATGGTCGATTCCCATGCGCTCAACCATGTATTCCACATGCCGGACCATCACCGACAGCGGGGTATCGACGTTGTTTTTGCCGTCCTCACGCAAGAAGCTGGTGGCGTAATTCAGTCCAACCAGACCGCCGGTCTCCTTGACAGCATCCAACTGTTTATCGGTCAGATTGCGCGTGATGGGACACAGCGCATGCACATTGGAATGCGAGGCCACCAGCGGCGCATCGCTGTGCTTCGCCACATCCCAGAAGCCGCGTTCGTTAATATGCGACAGGTCGATCATAATCCCCAGGCGGTTGCACGCCTTGACCAGCGCCACACCAGCGTCGGTCAGGCCAGGACCGGTATCGGGTGACGCTGGAAAGCGGAAGGGAACGCCTTCGGCAAAGGCGTTGCCCCGGCTCCACACGATACCCAGTGAGCGCAAACCGGCGCGATAATAGACTTCCAGGGCGTTGAGATCGGTGTCAAACATCTCCACTCCTTCGACGTGCATCACTGCCGCCATCACACCGTTATCGAAGCAGGCCTGCAGTTCATCTCCGTCGCGCACGATCTTGAACTGCCCGTCCGAACGGGCTTCGATGTCAAACAGATGCCGAAACATCTGGTGGGCGGTCTGCTGAGCATAGGCGATGTCGATGGGATCGGGCAGCGGGAAGTCGTAACCGTCCTCGGTCCGGTATTGTTCAAACGCGGTGAACGGGACAGGATTGGGTACAAAGGCGGCGAAAATACCTCCGGCGAAACCACCCTCCCTCGCCCGCTCGAAGTCGAGATGGCCGCCGTCGGCCCGTTGGAGGAAATCATAGCCCGGCTCGCGCAGATAGCGGAGCAAAATGTCGTTATGGCCGTCGAAAATCACGGTTCAGTCTCCCAGTTGTTCACGGGCGCGGTTGGCCGCCCATAGACACACATCCCACAAATCGGCCACCGGCACATCGGTGTGGGGCAGGGTGTGCAGGTAACGCGGCGGTCCATATTCCGGCGCAAATGTCATCGGTCCGTCCTGCTGCGCCTTGATCTTGCGCCACTGGGCTTCGTGCCATTCCAGATAGCGGGCGTATTCTGGTGCCGACGGATCGGGGACCTGCGGCCCTTCTTCGTAGCCGACCCGCCCGTGTACATGGATGGCGCGGCTGTTTGCCAGATCGAGCGCTTCCTGCTGGTCATCGGGCAGGCGCTCGCACACATTCACCCAATGACTGTAATCAGCGGTGATCTTCAAGGTATCGAACTGGCGCAGGTAATAGGCCGTATCCCAGGGATTGAAGAACGCCCGACCCCGATGCGTCTCGTGCGCCACCGGCACGCCGATTTCACCCTCCACGCGCAAGGCTTGCTCGAAAAACGCGCTGGCCTCGTCACGGGTCATGCTGTCGCGCCCGCTGTGCAGATTGATCTTTAGCGGGTTGAACTCGGCCAACTGCTTGAGCGTCGCATCCAGATCATCCTTATCAGCGATGAACCCCTGCGCGATGAACTTGAGGCTATGGCGGTCCAGCAGGGCGGCGAAGCTGGCCGGGGTATGGTCGCCCAGGTGATGAATACCGCTCTCCACCCCATCATAACCAGCGGTGGCGATACGTTCGATGCTGCGTTCCAGCGAATCCGTCATGCCCCACAGGGCGCGAAAAACAAGCATCCTTCAGGCTCCTTCGTTCCGTTCAATCGTTCAATATCATGGACATGGTGGCGGCATCAATGTTGCCGCCGCTGAGGATCACCCCGACCCGGCCCTGGGGCTGAACCACACCGCTTAACAGCGCGGCCACACCCAATGCGCCAGATGGCTCGACTACCAGCTTCATACGATAAAACAAGAAGCG
Organism: uncultured Anaerolineaceae bacterium; assembly: GCA_964417785.1. GTDB lineage: Bacteria > Chloroflexota > Anaerolineae > Aggregatilineales > Phototrophicaceae > DAOTUL01. The sequence goes on from CAYQJO010000115.1 coordinate 12,337, forward strand.
CACCGCCTCCATGATGGCGTCTTCGGTGACGGTGCGCATATCGTCGACATATTCCAGGACCAATGGAAAGGTGATCTCGCCCAGGCTGGGGGTGCGAGTCCCATCGGCAATGGTGGGTGGATTGTGGATAGTGTGCAGCGTGCCGGTGTGGAAGGACTTCGTGGCATCGTCGGCCACTTCCGGCTCGATGCCGATGACCTGGCAGCCGGGATGCATGCCTCTGGCGGCGATGGCCGACCCGCTCAACAGACCACCACCGCCGCACGGCACCAGCAGCGTGTCCATTGGGCCACCGTACTGAAACAACTCCAGCGCCGCCGTCCCCTGACCGGCAACCACATGCGGATGGTCATAGGGCGGCAAAACGGCGTAGCCATGCTCCGCTGCCAGCGCCTCGGCCAGTTCCTTGCGGTCGGATTCCGCCGGGTTGTATTCGACCACTGTGGCACCGTAGCCCTCGGTCGCGGCCCGTTTGGTCGCCGGAGCGTTATCGGGCATGACGATCACGGTGCTGACACCCAGCAGCCGACCCACCAGCGCGGTCGCCTGGGCGTGGTTGCCCGATGAGTAGGTAATCACACCGCGTGCTTTCTCTGCACCGGTCAACTGGCTGATGGCGTTATAGGCACCGCGAAACTTGAACGCACCCACCCGCTGCATATTCTCGCATTTGAGGAATACCTCAGCCCCCACCCGCTGGTTGAGCGTGCGCGAAGTCATAATTGGCGTCCGGTTGGCGACGCCGTTAAGCCGCCGCATGGCCCCGGTGACATCATCGAATGTGACCAACTGATTCACTCCGATAGTGCAGACAACAAAAAAGCGCAGCCTGTCTCGCTGCGCCTCTAGTTTATCGCGTTTTGGGATTAACGGTAGGACTCTCGCGGATCGCGTTCAACCGGGATGGGAACCGGGACACGTTCGGGTTGTCGGGATGCTTCCGGTTTCAGGAGTTGGTCAATAATCTGACGGATACCTTCAATCACCTCATCCAACCAGTTCTTCTCATTCGTATTTGACACGATAGAAACCCTTTCCTGATTAAACACAAAACCCCTTCAGTATGTGTCTGAAGGGGTTTTGTATGCCAGTGGACCTAAAGAGACTCGAACTCTTGACCTCTTCAATGCCATTGAAGCGCTCTC